>CAZYQJ010001066.1:0-1506 GCA_964649925.1 uncultured Litorilinea sp. | reverse complement strand
ACATCGCCCAGGCCGAAGGCGCGGATGTCACGTTGGTGCGGCTGGCCGCGCTGCTGCACGATGTCCCCACCCTTGATGCCGCCCGCGGCGATCACCATCGCGCCGCGGCAGAGTTTGCCCGCCGCTGGCTGATCGAACGCGGGATGGGAACCGAAGCGGTGGCAAATATCGTTCATGCGATTGAGGCGCACCGCTTTCGTGATCAGACGGTGCAGCCTGCCACACGAGAGGCGCAGTGTCTTTATGATGCAGACAAACTGGATAGCATCGGCGCGATCGGCGTTGGCCGCGTCTTTGCCTTTGCGGGGGCGCACGGTCACCGGCTTTGGACGGAATCCTGGCGTGAGGCCGCGTCCGGAGGCATGCCGCCAGACGCGCAGGACTATACGCCGGTGCATGAATTTGTCTTCAAACTGCGCCGCATTTTGCCAACCCTATACACCGAGACAGCGCGCCGCATCGGCGCAGAACGCCACGCCTTTATGCAGACCTTTTTCGACCAACTTGACGCCGAGGTGCAGGCGCTATCGTCGCAGGAGGGATAGCTGCGCGTAAGGAGGAAGCCCGTCTCGGGCGCAAATCTATGTGCCATTCACATGCAACGTCTATACGCTTGGCGACGCGGCGCTGGCTGGGCGCTGCGCTGTTGATCCTGCTGGCGGCGTACCCTGCTGGCGCCGCCTACGCTCAACCCCCTGATCCCGCGGCACAGATAGACCCGTCCGCCAACCTGTTTCAGCCTGGTTCGCCGCCCATTCCCCCCTTTGAGCCGGGCGTTGTCCTGATGGGGATGCGCGAAGGCGAGGTGTCGGCTGCCGCACTGTTTGACGAACTGCAAGTCCTCGCCACAGAAAGCCTGGATTTGCGCGGGCTGGATGGCGGCCAGGGGACGGGCGGCGTCACGGGGCTGCGCCTGCAAGTGCCGCCCGGCCAGGAATGGGCCACCATTGAGCGTCTGCAGCAGCACCCTGCCGTGGCCTTTGCCGAACCCAATTGGATCATCCAGATTGCTGAATCCCCGATCGCCAACGCGCGCGAGAGCGTCCAGCCTGCGGCCATCGAGACGCCTTTTACGGTCAGCGATACGCTCTATGAGGATCAGTGGTATCTCCAGCGTATCAACATGAGCCGGGGGTGGGCGGTTGCCGAAGCGATGTCACAGGCTGGGGGCGATCCGATCCGCGTGGCGATCATCGACACCGGCGTGGATTACGGCCATCCCGACCTGCAAGGGCGGCTGCTGAAAGGGTATAACTATATCACCCCACAGCCCGGGGATACGCCTGCCGTGGATGATAACGGCCACGGGACGCACATTGCGGGGCTGATCGGCGCGGTGGTGGACAACAACAGCGGCATGGCGGGTACGGCCCTCGCCGTCGAACTGGAGCCGGTCAAGGCCCTCGATGCCGCGGGCGAGGGGTTTGTGTCCACCATAGCTCAGGCGATCCGGGACAGCGCAGGCACCGGAGCCGATATTATCAACCTGAGCCTGGAGATCCCGCG
>CAZYQJ010001065.1:0-1514 GCA_964649925.1 uncultured Litorilinea sp. | reverse complement strand
GGGCATGGTCAGCGCCTCGCGCCAGGGCAGCGGCGTGCCCGACCTGGGATGATCCACGGGCGGCCCGCTGCCGTCATCCCAGCCCCAGACGCCATGCCCGCCATAGGTGACGCCCGCTGTGGGGGCGTTGAGCAGACTCCAATAGAGGGCGCGGCGCACCGCGGGCGCTTCATGCGCCTTGCCCGACTGGTAGGCGACATGGTTCTCGTAGGCGGGTTCCAGGTTCATCTGGAAGAGGCGCGGGGTGGCATCCCACTCATTGGCGGGAGGGCCGGAGACCAGCCACTGCCAGTGTTCGTCGCTGTCGCCGTGCCCGCTCTGATAGCCGAGGACGCTGAGCCATAGCTCGGCGCGGAACTCGTCGGCAGGCCAGTGCTGGCCGCAACAGTGCATGGCGACGGGTGCGCCGACATGGTCGGCAAAGACGGCGCGGCCAATGCGCCGCCAGCGGGCCGCGAACTCGCCTTCATATTTGCCATCTCCGGCGAGGATCCACATCACCGGGTAGGCCCCCCAGCGCGCCACCATATAGCGCGCCAGCAACACGGCCTGGTCTTCAGGCAGGCTGTAACCGGGGTCGATATTGGGGTTGGCCCCCGCACCGACTGCCCAGAGCATGACCGGCACATTGAGCAGCCCGGCCCGCGCCGTGGCGATCAGGTAGTGGTCAAGCCGTTGGAAAAAGGCCGGGTTCACGGTGATGCGTTCATGGCCCTCGTAGGCGGTGCGGTTCTCGATGTCGCCGTTGGGCGAGGCGCGCCACTGGGTAGCGACCCACTGCACCGAGGAAAAGCCCTGGCGCGTCCGCTCCGCCAGGTAGACATCCCATTCCTCTGGCGTGGCGCGCAGCGGCCCGTTCCAGGCGGTGTCGGCCAGATAAAAGAAGGGTGTGCCGTCCGTGTGGATGAGACAGCGTTTGTCTTCAGCCAGGCGCACCGGGCCGTGACGGTCAAAAGGGGTTTCATCAAGCGGGGCAACGCAGGAGAAGCTTCTGCCTTCTGCGACGATCTCTGCGCCGTCGCTGTAACGCAATTTCAGGTTACAGCGCCAGGGGCCTTCTTCGTCGGGCGCAAAGCGCACGCGCCAGCTATCATCCCCATCCCAAAAGCCCTGGCGTATAATCTGGCGACCGGAAGGAGAGAAGAAAATGGCCGACAGGCGCGCATCTTGGAAGGGGTTTGCGAATTTAACGGGGGCGATCAACTCAATTTCGCCGACGCGCCATTTCGGGATACCGCCTCCATTCAACGCGATCGGTTGCATATCTCACCTCCTGTTCGTTCATGGCCTGTTTCGTTTGTGGGTCGATTTCGACCGCGGCCATCCAGCCACTGGCCCGGCTGTCTGTCTAGGGGTAGAGCAGCCAACCCCGGCGGTGAGTCTGGCTGCGCAGCAACTGCCCGTCGATGGACGTGACGTAGAGTGTACGTAGGTCCGCGCCGCCAAAGGTGCAGTTGGTAGGCCGGTCCACCGGGACTGGATGGGTCTCCAAGACGCGGCCATTGGGTGCAAAG
>CAZYQJ010001064.1:0-1515 GCA_964649925.1 uncultured Litorilinea sp. | reverse complement strand
AGCAGACAGACTGTTCAATCGAGGACAAGATTCATAAGGAGGAGCATTGGACCTTGCTACCGTAGATCGCTTGCTGACCACCACCCGATCGGTCCGCAAGCGGCTGGACTTGACGCGCCCGGTTGAGATGGAGGTGATCCAGCGCTGTATTGAGATCGCCATCCAAGCGCCCACGGCATCCAACCGGCAGCACTGGCGTTTTGTGGTGGTGACCGACCCGGAGAAGCGGCAGGCAATTGCCAGTTTCTACCGGCAGGCATTCCAGACCTATATCCGCAGCGGAAGCTCGTCGGCTGCAGAGATAGCCGCGGACGGGGATCCGCGCGTGGCGCGGGCGCGCAAGGTCTCGGAATCAGCCATCTATTTGTCGCGCCATCTGCATGAAGTGCCGGTGCACATTATCCCCTGCATCGAAGGGCGGGCGGAGTCCGCTTCGCCCGCCGCGCAGGCGGGACTCTACGGGTCGATCCTGCCTGCGGCGTGGTCGTTGATGCTGGCGTTGCGCGCCCGCGGGCTAGGCTCGGCATGGACGACGCTGCACCTGCACTATGAGCGTGATGTGGCGCAGGTGTTGGGCATCCCGGAGAACGTGACGCAGACGGCGTTGCTGCCGGTCGCCTACTACACGGGAGATGATTTCCGGCCTGCTGCGCGCATCCCGGCGCAACAGGTCACTTATTGGAATGAGTGGGGCAGTACGGTTTGAGGGTGTTTTCTGTGTCCGTATTCTGATAGCGCATAGAAGGGATATTTCATGTCCACTCCGATCAAGATCGCCGTTGTTGGTGCAGGCAGCGCCACGTTTTCGTTAGGCCTGGTTAAGGATTTGTCACTTACTCCCAGCCTGGCGGGCAGTCTGATTCACTTTATGGACATCGATGAAGAACGGCTGGCGATGATCCACCGGCTGGCGCAGCGGTATAGCGATGAACTGGGCCAGGATTTGCAGCTTGACAGCACCACCAGCCTGGATACGGCCCTGCAGGATGCCGATTTTGTGATCAATACGGCGTCGGCCAGCAGCCACCATCACCAGCGCGCTGTGCGCGAACTGACGGCGCAGTACGGCTATTACTATGGCGGCGTGCATCTGGGCAACTACGCTAATCTCCAGTTGATGATGGACGTGGCGCGCGCCATGGAACGCATCTGCCCCGACGCGTGGCTGATCCAGTCGGGCAACCCGGTCTTTGAGGGCTGCACACTGATGACGCGCGAGACGAGCATCAAGGTGTGCGGGCTGTGTCACGGTCATTATGGCGTCTACGGGATCGCGCGCGTGTTGGGGCTGGATATTGAGGATTACGGCGACCTGACGTGGCAAGCGCCGGGGCTGAATCACAACATCTGGCTGACCCATTTCTACTATCAGAATGAGGACATGTACCCGCGGCTGGAGGCGTGGATTCGGGAGAAGGGTGAGGAATACTGGCGCACGCATGTGGCCGAGCGCACCCATGACATCCAGATGTCGCGCGGCGCGATCCACCAGTACCAGATGTATGGGCTGATGCC
>CAZYQJ010001063.1:0-1517 GCA_964649925.1 uncultured Litorilinea sp. | reverse complement strand
GACGGCACTGCGCCGTCTGACTTCGCCCGATGCGTTTGGGCTGGGGGCGCGCAATATTACCCTGAGTACGGTGGGCCTGGTTCCTATGATCGGCCGCATGGCCGACGAGGGGCTGCAGATTGGGCTGGCCGTCAGCCTACACGCGCCCAATGACGACCTGCGCGGCCGCCTGGTGCCCGTCAACAAGGCCTATCCGGTGGACGAGGTGTTGGCCGCGGTGGAACGCTACATCGCCAAGACCCACCGCCGCGTGACCTTTGAATATGCGCTGATGCGCGGCATCAACGACAGTGCAGACCTGGCGGAAGAACTGGCGCAAAAGATCAAGCATCTGACCTGCCATGTCAACCTGATCCCGCTCAACCCGATCCCCGACAGCCCCTTCCAACCCTCCAGCGATGAGGATACGGAACGCTTTGTGGAGATTCTACGCAGCCATGGGATTTCTGCCACGGTGCGTTTGCGCCGCGGGATCGAGATCAACGCCGGGTGCGGGCAGTTACGCCGCGCGGTGGCTGCCTAGGACAGAGAGTTGGTAGAAAACAAAACGCGCCAGCCGTTTTTGGTCTGGCGCGTTTTTTGCTGTGTAGCGGTCGCTGGCTGTGGGCTAGGCCTTTTGCAGCGTGCGGATGCAGGAGGTGCAAAGACGCTTGGAAACCATCTTGCCCTGCTCCATGACCTGCACCTTCTGGACGTTGACGCTCCACTGCCTGCGCGTTGCCTTGCGCGACCAGGGACGATTATTCCCAAACATTGGCCCGCGGCCGCAGCGTTCACACTTCGCCATGATCAACTCCTTCACGTCTATCTGCGCGTGTACAGGCGCCACGGGCGCCAAACGATAACCTCAGATAATTACAACCTTCTTATGGTAGCACAGCGCACCCACAGGTGTCAAACAGAATGCCGGTTCAGATGTGTGCAGCCTTTGTACCGACTCGCGGCGCGTTGGGGTTACCGTCCGCGCCAGGGGCCGAGGGGTGGGTGAGCAGGAAACGCGGCCTTGTCCATTCCACTGAAGATTTGTGCGAATGACGGGCGTTGGGTATGCTGAATAGGATCGGATGACGGTTCCGATCTGGGCAGCTATCATCATGATTGCACGAGTGAGAGAAGCCAATTCCGGATGGGCAAGGTACGCATCGTTACCGATAGCAACGCATTTTTGACACCAGAGGTGCAGGCCAAGTATCAGATCGAGGTTATCCCGCATCGTATCAAGGTGGGGGGCGCACTGATCGAAGAGGCTGGCGATTTTGGCGCGGACCAACTCTTTGCCAGGTTGCAGGAGGCGCAGGCGGCCGGCATCAACCGGCTGCCCGATGTGCAGGCCGCCGATATTAATACGATCCTGGACACACTGCGGCGGCTGGGGCGCGAGTCAGAGCAGATCGTCGCCATTCACATGAGCAGCGAACTTAGCCCGATGTGGCAGCAGGTGCGCCGCGCCGCCGAGATGCTCAAGGGACGCTATTCGATCCGGGTGATCGACAGCCTCAGCACCTCTTATGGGCTAG
>CAZYQJ010001062.1:0-1520 GCA_964649925.1 uncultured Litorilinea sp. | reverse complement strand
GATCGGGTTCACGGCAAACACCATCAAACCGAGCGGAAAGGTGAGGATGGAACGCATCAACCACCGCCCTCGCTTGCCCGTTTCGCCGGATTGGGCGACCAGCAGCGCGCCGCTGACCGCGCCCACCCCCGTGGCCGCATTGAGCGCCCCATATGCGCCTGCACCTGCGTGCAGCACCTTGTCGACAAATGCAGGTAGCACCGTGCTGTAAGACGTGCCAAACATGCTGAAGACCAACGCCAACAGCAGCAGCGCGATCAAGTCCGGCGAACTGCGGACATAGCCCAGCCCGCTGGTGAGTTGTTTCCACGGCGGCAACGCTTCGACCTTCTTGACATGTGGTGGAAGCCGCATCGCAAGCAGCCCGGCAATCACCGCCAGGAATGTCAGCCCGTTGAGCAAAAAGCACCACGCGGCCCCGACCGCGGCCAGCACTAGGCCACCCAACGCCGGGCCAATGATCCGCCCGCTGTTAAAGGTCATGGAGTTGAGCGCCAGCGCGTTCGCCAGGTGTTCCCGCCCAACCATCTCCACAACAAACGCCTGGCGCGTTGGGTTGTCAAAGGCGTTGACTGCCCCCAGACATGCCGCCAGCACAACCACATGCCAAACCTGCACCACATCCGCAAAGGCCAATCCTGCCAGTACCAGAGCCAGGGTCATGGCGCACACCTGCGTCGTCACCAGCAATTTGCGCTTGGGAACCTGGTCGGCAAGGACACCTGCCCACGGTGAGATGAGCAGCGCCGGGATCGCCGCCGCAAACCCGACAATGCCTAACGCAATCTCTGATCCACTGATATCATAGACCAGCCAGCCCTGCGCCACGGTCTGCATCCATGTGCCGGCCAGCGAGATAAATTGTCCAATGAGGAACAGCCGGTAGTTGCGGTGTTGTAAGGCAGCGAATGTGCGCGGCAACTTACGCCGCCGGCGAACCCGCTGCGCCCGCACCGGCTCCCTTTCTATAGAGGATTTCTGGGCACACGGGGGCTCGGCGGGCGGTGTTTGCGGGGGATCAATCGCTTCCATGGCGAAAGACTCCGTCCTAGGATGGGCCTTGGGTTGAGGGTGATGAGAAAAGCTGCCGCAAGAGACTTAGCGCATCGCTCAACAACCGGCGTTCATCTGCACTCAACGTGCTCAATATACGATCCATGCTCTTCTCAGCCGCAAGCAGCGCTGCTTCCAGCACTTGATGACCTTGTTCAGTCACCGTCAAGGTGACGTAACGACGGTCTTCGGAAGATACAGAGCGATGGACAAGCCCTTTGCCGACCAGTCCGGCAACCTGGCTTGACGTGGAAGGCAGCGTCAGGCCCACATGATCGGCAACGGCAGAAAGAGGCGATCCAGGATGACGGTTGAGAAAAGCCAGCACGCGAATCTGCAAAACCGAAAGATCTGAACCACGCTGCCGCCGGACTTCAGCGCGCAGTTCTTGCATTACCAACGGGATCACTTCGATCAATTCATGCGCTACATGCTTAATGCTGATCCGGTCATCCATGCAAATCGTC
>CAZYQJ010001061.1:0-1523 GCA_964649925.1 uncultured Litorilinea sp. | reverse complement strand
TAGGCCCCATCTGGAAAGGCCCAGCGCAATTTCTCTGCGACGGCCAGCCCCAGGCGCGTTTTGCCAATCCCTGCCGGTCCAATCAAGGTCAGCAGCCGGCCGCTGTGCCCCAGCAGGCGATTGCAGATCGTTTTGACATCGTGTGCGCGGCCCACCAATTCCGTTGGTGATGCAGGCCAGGGCAACGGATGCGCTTTGCGATCTTGCTGCAAGATCGGGCGTATTGCTTCGGGTAGAGTTGCGGTCTCCGGCAGCGGTTCACCGCGTGCTGCCGCGGCCAATGCCACCAGGCGCGCCGCCAGGTGCGGTTCATCTTGCAGGTTCAACGCCGGGACAAAGCGCTGAGCGATCACGTCGACAGGTGGCAGTCGTTGATTCCGTTCTAGGTTAGAGATGTAGGGCAGGCTGTAGCCTACCGCCGCCGCCAGGTCCGCTTGGGTCATGCCGCTATGTTTGCGCAGTTGCCTGAGCAGATCACCAAAGGTGACAGCCATTGATGTGATCATGAGGGATTTGGCAGAAAACAGGAATGGGGAGACAGCCGCCGATGGACTACGCTACACGTCCTGGGGGATAACAGTCTGGTCATCCGCAGGGAATGCAATCCTTGTCTGGCACGTGCGGAGCCAGTATAGCACAAAAGCGCGCGGCCAATGCAGAGATTTGCATAATTTTTGCAGAAAATGCCGTGGCATCCCCTCTGCCGCCCCGTTACCCTACTCACCCGGTCACCAAATCGACCGTTGGGTCAGACCCCGCATACAACACCTGTACGCGGGCCGAGTAGGAGGGTAAACGGATGTCCACAACACCGCAGTTTGACTGGCACACGACCGAAAGCGAGGAGGAATGGGCACGTCTCGTTGTCGCGCCCAGCGCACACGCACCGGCACGCACCCCATCGCGCCGTCTGCTCTGGGAGATTGCGCTGATGCTCGTCGTGCTGGCGCTTGTGGGCGGACGTGGGTACCTGGCCTACTCCCACGCCCAGCAGCGGAAAGCCGAACTGCAAGCCGCCGCAGCGCGCGACCTCCAAGCCGAGCCATCCGCCCACGCAGCGGAGCGTCTCGACCCCAGCGGCAGCAGCCAAGCGTACCCGGTTGGGCCGCAGGCGAACGGCTTTGACGCCGCTGCGCTGGAGCGCGAAGCCTACGCCAACCATGACGTGGTCATCCACGCCTTCCGGGTTCAAGGGGACAGCGCCGTGGTCCACGCCATGACGCCGACCAACACCTACCGCCAGACGCTCTTCTACCGGCGCACAGCGGCAGGCTGGCAAGCCGCTGATCCCGACCCCGCCCTGTGGGGGGCAGCCCAGTGGCTGGCCACAGACACGTTTGTCTTTCACTATCAGGAGCAGGATGCAGCCGCCGTGGCTGCCGTTGCGCCGCAGGTCGAAGCGCTGTATGCCCAGATGCGTGCCAGCTTTGGGCTGGTGAACCCATCGCCTAAGACAGTTGTGGTGGCGGTCAGCCTCGCCCACGCCCCTGGTGCCGGCCAAATGCAGCTCAAGCTCGACGGTC
>CAZYQJ010001060.1:0-1524 GCA_964649925.1 uncultured Litorilinea sp. | reverse complement strand
GCTGCCGGACTATGTGCTGGCCACGCTCAGCGGGCAACTGCCGGTGGTGGAGCCGACGATGGCGGCTTCGATGGGCGCGTTTGACTTGCCCACAGGCCGCTGGCATGCGGTGGCGTTGGCAAACCTGGGGCTGGGCGGGCTGGCCTGGCCGCAGATTGTGAGCGCAGCCACGCCCGCTTATGAAGTGCCTGTCGGCAACCGGCGTCTGCCCTGCTGCCCGCCCGTGGGGGATCATCAGGCGGCTGTGTTGGGCGCGCTGCTGCAGCCCGGCGAACTGTCGCTGAATATTTCAACAGGGTCACAGGTCAGCGTGTTGACCCCGCGCTTCCGTACCGGCGAGTTTGAACTGCGCCCCTATTTTGATGGCGGCTTTTTACAGACCATCACACGGATCCCCGCGGGCCGCGCCCTCAATGCCCTGCTGGATTTGTTGTTGGAACTGCCGCGCGCCGAGGGCTTTGCGGTGCGCAACCCGTGGGCGACGATTGCCGCGGCGGTGGACGAGACGCCGGAGACCGATCTCCAGGCTGATCTCGCCTTTTTTGACAGCCCGGTGGGCGATCGCGGGGCGATCACCAACATCCGCGAGGAGACGCTACACGTCGGCCATCTATTCCGGGCTGCGTTCCAGTCGATGGCGCGCAATTACCGAATCTGCGCCGACCGGCTGGACCCAAGCCACGCGTGGGCACGGCTGGTCTATTCGGGCGGGCTGGCGCAACGCTTTCCTGCGCTGCGCGCCGAGATCGGTCGCGCCTTTGGCGTGCCGGACCGGCTCTGCCCCACCACGGAGGATACGTTGTTAGGGCTGTTGGCGTTGGCGCTCTGTGCGTCTGGGCGCGCCGCCACGGTCTCAGAAGCGACGGATCAACTGCGGGTGCACTATGCCGCCGACGAGGATAGCGCGGAAAGCGGCGATGAGCCGCCTACGGACGCGGTTGCCCAGTCCTGACCCAACGATCATCGAGTCATCAGCGCCGCGCCGGATCAACCGGCGTGTTGATTCAACCTACCTTTACCCATTACAGACATGCCCTAAGGAGGATCAATGCCGCTGTCGTTTGACATGCCCTATGACCAACTGCTGGTCTACCAGGGGACGAACCCGCGCCCCGCGGACTTTGACGAGTATTGGGACCGCAGCCTGGCCGAACTGCGCGCGGTGGACCCGGAGCCGGAACTGGTTCCAGCCGATTTTCAGACCTGTTTTTCCGAGTGTTTTGATCTCTATTACACCGGCCTGGGCGGCGCACGCATCCACGCCAAACTGCTGCGCCCCAAAAACGCCCAGGAACCGCACCCCGCGGTGCTGATGTTTCATGGCTATTCAGGCAGCGCGGGCGACTGGTACGATAAGCTGGGCTATGTGGCCCAGGGTTACACGGTGGCGGCGATGGACTGTCGCGGCCAGGGCGGGCTGTCGGAGGACAAGGGCGGCGTCTGGGGCTGGACGCTGCGCGGGCATATTGTGCGCGGGCTGAGCGACGAGCCGGAAAAGTTGCTCTATCGCTATATCTTCCTGGA
>CAZYQJ010001059.1:0-1531 GCA_964649925.1 uncultured Litorilinea sp. | reverse complement strand
GAAAAACCCCGATGCGCTGGAACTCCTGCGCGGCAAGACGGGCCGCATCGTCGGCGGGCTGACCGGCCTGTTGGTGACGATCAAGGGGCTGCCCAGCACCTATAACAAAGACTTGCAGGAAGACAAAGAGCCGCTCTTTGACGCGGTGGAGACCTTGAGCAGCGCGCTCCAGATTGCCTCTGGCGTACTGTCCACCCTCACCCCCAATGGGGCGCGCCTGCGCGCGGCGTTGGCCGCAGAAATGCTGGCAACCGACCTGGCCGATTACCTGGTTCGGAAAGGCGTTCCTTTCCGCGAGACCCATCATATCGCAGGCGCGGCGGTGCGGCTGGCGGATGAGCGCGGCGTTACGCTCGACGCGCTGACACCCGCCGATTTACGTACCCTGCACCCGGCTTTTGACGACGACGTGACGGCAGTTTGGGAGATGGAACAGAGCGTCGAGCGGCGCGATGTCAGCGGGGGGACCAGCCGCCGTGCTGTGCTGGTGCAGGTGGCGCAGTTGCGTGGCTGGCTGCGTGACTTTCCATAATCCATTGGGTAAAAAGGAGTTTTGACAAGCCAAATAATCTTTGTTAAGCTTGCAAAGCTATATAGCTGATGTGTAGCGAATATCGATAGACATAGCTGAACAAGATGACCCTGTAGTAAACCGCCAACGGGCGCACTGCGTTCCGCATCTGGTTTACAGCGGTGAAACATCCCGGCAGCCACGTATCCACAACGGCTGCGCCTTTTCTGTTTCAGGCACAGAAAAGGACGTTTGGGGGGATCAACCGCCCCGGCAGGTTCCACAGCAATTGCCTAGTCGAATTGATGAACTGATGTTGTGGCCCTTGCCCCAACTAGGTGCAAGGACACCGGTTATGGTTTCACTCCTCTCAGTTAGCTGATGGGAGTGCTTGTTTGATCCCTGTGCGGATGGATTTTAAAAGCAGTGCGGAGGAGCAAAGCCTCATGGCGAAGTTGCTGGAAGTGAAGAACCTAAAGACACAGTTCTTCACACAAGATGGCGTGGTACATGCTGTGAATGGAATCTCCTACACAGTCGAAAAAGGGGAGACCGTCGCCATCGTAGGCGAATCCGGTTCGGGCAAAAGTGTGGGCGTGATGTCGTTGATCCGGCTGATCCCCCAGCCACCGGGCAAGATTGTAGATGGCGAAGTCTGGTTTGATGGGCAAGACCTGCTCAAACTCAGCGAAGAAGAGTTGCGCCATATTCGTGGCAACCGCATCGCCATGATCTTCCAGGACCCCATGACCTCGCTTAACCCGGTGTTGACCATCGGGCGGCAGATCACCGAATCGTTAGAACTCCACCTCGATATGAACCGAGAGCAGAGCCGCAGGCGTGCCGTCCAGTTGTTAGAGATGGTTGGCATCCCTGGGGCTGAATCGCGGCTGGACGACTACCCGCACCAGTTTTCGGGCGGGATGCGCCAGCGTGTGATGATCGCCATGGGGTTGAGTTGTAACCCGCAATTGTTGATCGCCGACGAGCCGACCACCGCGCTCGACGTGACCATTCAGG
>CAZYQJ010001058.1:0-1538 GCA_964649925.1 uncultured Litorilinea sp. | reverse complement strand
ACTGCTCAGTCCCATATTCGGGCACTTCCAAGCCTACCTCAGCAAATAGATCCTTGTTGGCAACGATATTGGCGCTGTCTGGATGCCATTGGGGCAGGCCGTAAGGGATGCCGTCCACCCCTGTGTCCAGCGCCGGGTCAATCGCCCATTTCTCAGGATCGATTTCACTGTCCGCTTCCAGGAAAGAGGTTAGGTCAGCGGCAATGCCCTGGGGCAGCATGACTCCAAAATATCCCGAGTCCAGGAAAAAAACATCCTGAGCAGTTCCAGCGGCGATGGTAGTAGGTAGTCGGTCTGCATAGCCGTCCCACGGAGCAGGTTCATTCACTACACCGATCTCAGGGTGGGTATCGGCAAAGAGTTGGATCGCGTCGTTGAGGGCATCACCCCACCAATGGGTGATACGGATTTCTGCCGTGGATTCGGCAGGGGCTGCTTCATCTGATGTGGTTTGCGGCGCAGTAGGGGCTGTGCAGGCGGCTAATGCAGTGCCAGCAACCGCGAGACCGGCGACCTTTAGAAAGCCGCGGCGGGTAAGTAGATTGGATCTTCCCATCGTTTTCCTCCTGCTGTTGCTACTGTTGAGGGCACGTCGTTACTGAAGGCAGGGCCGACCGCTGCAGTTTGGAACCGCTCGTTGTCCGGCAGGACAGCATGTAGTACAATTCTTGGGATCTTAGAAGCGTCTTTAGCGGTACGTGCTGAATGCAACTATTCCCACTATAGGACACCCTACACTGCCGAACAAGCAGATTTGTGCCATGGTTGTGCCAATCTATGGCCGATGGCCGTTCGACCCATACCATCATGGCTGATGTTCTATCGCCACCGCATGAACTGGTAGAACAGGTGCGCAATGCGCTGGCGCATCTCTATGATTATGCGTACCTGCAGACCCATCCACTTGCGGCGCGATTAGACGCCACACAAGCGCTCGATGACGTGTCGCGCGCCCAGATGTTGCGCCGGACCCTGCTAGACGCCCTGGACTGTCTGCGCCCCCGCGACCCAGCCGACGATATCGCAGCGGGCTCACGAGCGTATACGGTTCTGACCTATCGGTATGTTGACGGATTGGCTGTCGAGGAGATCATGGCGAAGCTCGCCTTAAGCCGCCGCCAAGTCTATCGTGAACATGCCAAGGGCATCCGTGCCATCGCCAGCTTGATTGCAGCACGTCACCGGCATCCCGTTATATTAGCAAATGAAGAGCCACTCCGGGGCGCCACCCCTCAAGATCGGTTGGCTTTGGCCCATGCCGAAGTTGATCGGCTGCGCCAAAATGCCAGACCTGAACGCGTGGCTGTCTATCCTATCCTGCAGGCCGTGTGCAGCCTACTCGCGCCCCGTTTTCAACAAGCAGAGGTGACGGTATCCCTCAATGCACGGGCTTCAATAGCAGATTCCATGTACAGCATCGTCGCGGATCGAACACTGCTGCGTCAAGCCTTGTTTAATTTGTTGAGCTACGCCGTGGACGCAGTCGCAGACAGCGGCGACCTATGTATTGACATCACGAACCGCGGGGAAAGGGTAGG
>CAZYQJ010001057.1:0-1539 GCA_964649925.1 uncultured Litorilinea sp. | reverse complement strand
CGAACGCGCCTTTGAGATCAGCACCGAAGCCTGGGAGCGCGCCGTCAAGACCGGACGGCTCTGGACATCCGACCCCACGCTCAACCGCGCTGTGCAGGCCGGACGGCTGGCAACGCTGCGCAGCGTGCAGCGGCTTCGCACAGGGCTGGCCCCCACCGGACGGCGCGTGGTGGATGCACCGCCGCTGGTGCGCAGCATGGATACCTTCGA
The DNA here is from genome assembly GCA_964649925.1 of uncultured Litorilinea sp. GTDB lineage: Bacteria > Chloroflexota > Anaerolineae > Caldilineales > Caldilineaceae > QEUY01. The sequence goes on along the minus strand of CAZYQJ010001057.1, from coordinate 1,329 downwards.
CATAATTCAAAGCCGCAACCTGCTCGCCCAACTACGCCGCGTGGCTGAACGCAGCGCAGGCAGGCTGCCTACCTTGCTGCCCCTGCGTCCCAAAGACCCCCTGGACCCGCCCGATGCAGGGCTGGCTGCTGCCAACACAGCCTACCTCACCGCGCTCCAAGAGCATTTCCAGCACCATCTCAACACGGACCTGCTGGCCGAACATTACGGCGCGGCGACTGCCTGCGCCGAAACCCTAGTACAACTGCGGCTGGACGCCCAGCATCAGGCCGATGCCGCTACCTTTGCCACCTGTGGCGCAGGGCTGCGCCGCGCCGTGTCGCTCGCCATTCTGCACGGCGACACCGTCAATGCCACGCGCTGGGAGAGTGAAGCCTGCGAGTTAGAGCGGCTGGCCGAAGCGCACGGCGCACCCACCCCACCCACGCCGCTCGACCTGCGCCAGTGGGAGACCCAGAGCGGATGGGAGATAGACCCCGCGCGGCCCTGGGGCTTTGCCGACCCGCGGCTGGGTGCGGCCCTGGCCGGGATGGCCGTCTGGTCCGGCTGCGGCATCCAGCGGCGCAACGGCGCGATCACCGTGAACCCCCGGCGCGGCAACCCCTGGCAGTGGTGGGCGCTGCTAGACCTCCCCCTTGACGGCGGACACATCAGCCTGGTCTGGGACGGGACCACGCTCTACTCGACTCAACCCGTCCGCAGCCAGCAACCTATGCAACTGTGCAGCCGGATTCGTGCCCTCAAGACCGACGAACTCGATTTCGACCTTCAGTTCGAGCTAACCCTGATCTCAGAGGGCGACGGCGTACCCGAACGTCGCGTCTTCCGCCCTGAATTTGAGCGTGCATCTAGACCCACCACAACCTCATGAAGCGTACTGCCATCTCCTATGACCCGTTCAACCGCCGCCATACGCGTGACGGCCACCCCGAGAATTTCCAGCGTCTGGACGAAACCTGGAAACTGCTCCAGATCGACGGCATCCTGGAAAAACTCTCGATGACGCCCAGCACCCCGGCCCCGCTCGATGCCGTCCTGCGTGTGCACACCCCGGCCTATCTGGATCGGCTGGAGTCCAGCACGATCCTGGGCAGCGGGCACCTGGATGCCGACACCTATCTGACGCACGACAGCTATGAGGCGGCTCTGCTGGCCGCAGGCGGGCTGCTCAACGTGACCGACCGTGTGCTGCGCGGTGAGATGGACAACGGCTTTGCGCTGGTGCGCCCACCAGGACACCATGCCCTGGCGCATACCGGCATGGGCTTTTGCCTGTTGGACAACGTGGCTGTGGCGGCACGCTGGGCACAGGATACATACGCCATCCAC
>CAZYQJ010001056.1:0-1544 GCA_964649925.1 uncultured Litorilinea sp. | reverse complement strand
AGAACTGAGACCGATGGATCGGACTTGATGGAACAGATCGATCATGCCCAGTCTGCACGGCTGGAGACTGCACCCACGGACGTTGCTTTGCCCGCCGCTGTTTGGCGGCTGATTATCGATGAACAGCCGCGCAGCGGCGCGGCCAATATGGCGATGGATCAAGCGCTGGCCGAAGCCTGTGCTGCAGGCGATAGCCCCCCCACGCTGCGCTTCTACCGCTGGCATCCCCCGGCGGTGAGCCTGGGCCGCCACCAGCCCCTAAGCGAGATAGACGCCGAGGCCGCAGCGGAACGCGGCTATGAGGTCGTGCGCCGCCCGACCGGGGGCCGCGCTATCCTGCACACCGACGAACTGACCTATTCGGTGGCGGCCCCTGCCGACGAGCCGCGCGTGGTGGGCAGCGTGATGGACGCCTATTTGCGCCTGAGCAATGCGTTGCTGGTGGGGCTGCGTGAACTGGGGCTGGAGGCGGATAAGGCAGCGGGCAGCGTGCGCGCCGGGCCGGATGTTTCAGCGGCCTGCTTCGAGGTACCTAGCGCGTATGAGATCACGGCGCGCGGGCGCAAGTTGATCGGCAGCGCGCAGAGCCGCCGCGCGGGCTATGTCCTCCAGCACGGCAGTCTGCCGCTGGTGGGCGATATTGGCCGTTTAGTCGATGTGCTGGCGCTGCCGCCGGATCAAGCGGCGCGGCTGCGCGCCGAGTTAGTGGGCCGCGCCGGTACGCTGGCCGAGGCATTGGGACTGCCGGAGGACGCGCCCGAACTGCGTTTCGATCATGTCGCCCAAGCACTCTGCCGCGGCTTTACAGCCATGTTGAATCTGGAACTCAAGCCAGAGCAACCCTCTCCCGCCGAGGTGCGCCGCGCTGCGGTGTTGATCCGCGAGCAGTTTGGCAACCCGGCCTGGAACGGTCACCGGTGAGCAGTTATGGCGGTTGGCTTGCTGACGTTGGAACTCTATCTGCCCCTGAATGATAGCCTCAAGGGCAAGCGAGGCATTCTCAAGCCGCTTAAAGCGCGCCTGCGCCGCGACTTCAATGTGTCAGTCTGTGAGGCGGACGCCCAAGACGTGCTGACCCGCGCGGTGTTGGAGGTGGTCTGCGTGAGCCAGAACCAAGCCCTCGCCCATCGTCACCTACAACTGGTGGCGAACCGGGTGGAAGGGTGGCGGATGGACGCCCAACTTATCGACTATTCCATCGAAATGCTTGATTAAGCCACGACAACCGAGGTATCCACACGGCAGCGCGGTGCGGGGATAGCCCCAAACAGTTGGATGTAGGCCAGGCATTCTTCGCGGCTGCCTGTCATGTCCGTTGCCGTCCATCCATCGGGCAGCGATAGGGTATCGGGCCATACAGCAGCGCGGCCCTCTTCATTTCTGACCACTCGATAGCAAGGCGTCATTGTGGGGTGTCTTTGATCGTTGTGCATTCCATACTCTCTTCACATATACTAACCAATCCGTTACCGCTCTGGCTGATCATACCCATGTCGTATTAACAGCCGGTCAGCGGTATGTAAACTGTAGGGTTATACCAATAG
>CAZYQJ010001055.1:0-1546 GCA_964649925.1 uncultured Litorilinea sp. | reverse complement strand
CGTGTTCGAAACGCAGTGGCATCCCTCGCAGGTCATCCGTGAAGACCCCGACCGTCCCGGCTATCTGCGCTGGCAGGCGACCGTGGCCGACACCCTCGACATGCTCCCCTGGATCCGTGGCTGGGGCGCAGATTGCGAGGTGCTGGCACCCGTCGAACTGCGCGAGACGATGATGGGCGAGGCCCGTGCCCTGGCGGCGCTGTATTGGCCGCCAGAGGATCAGCCGGGCAGCCGTTCATCCACCCTGAATCATTTCTTCGGGAGCTGACCTCATGGCACTCTACCCCTATCAACAGCGCGTGAAGGAGCTTCTACTGAGCGGGCATTCTGTCCTCCTCCAAGCGCCAACAGGGGCAGGCAAGACACGCGCTGCGCTCGCGCCCTATATTGAGGCATTCTTTGATCTGCCGCCGGACCGATTCCCGCGCAAGTGTCTCTACTCGGTGCCGATGCGCGTCCTGGCAAACCAGTTCTTTGCAGAGACCGACGAGAATGCCCGGCGATATGCACGGCTATTTCACAGACAACTGGAGGTGCGTGTCCAGACAGGTGAACACGCGGGCGATCCACGTTTTCTGGGCAACCTCACCTTTGCCACCATCGATCAGACCCTAAGTAGCGCACTGGCAGTACCCTACTCATTGCCGCCACGCCTTGCCAACCTCAACCCAGGAGCATTCTACGCCTCCTATCTGATCTTTGATGAATTTCACCTTTTCCCGTTCAGCGGCGAGGGCGGTGTCGAAGGCGCGCTGGTCACTACGTTACAGCTCTTGATGCGCCTTAAAAGGGTCGTCCCGTTCATCCTCATGACGGCTACCTTTTCCAGCACGATGCTCGATCGTCTGGCAGCCCTCCTGGATGCCACCGTGGTGACGGTGCCGCCGGAGGAATACCGCATGATCGCCAGCGGCGGTACAGCTGCACGCCCGCGCACCCGTACGTTCTGGGTGCATGACGAGCCGTTGAGCGCGGCACAGGTCTTGGCTTCGCATCAGCGGCGAACCATCGTGATCTGCAACCAGGTGCAACGCGCTCAGGCGCTATATACAGACCTGTGTCGCTTAACAGCGGGTAGCCATGTGGAGATCACGCTCCTACACAGCCGTTATACTGCCGAAGATCGCGGCGTGAAAGAGGAGCAAGTCCATGCCGGGTTCGGGCAGGCCGATGCGCCGGAGAAAAGCCTCATCCTTGTCGCAACCCAGGTCGTCGAAGTGGGGCTCAACATCACCTGCGAACACCTCCACACCGAGATCGCGCCGGCCAATGCAATCCTGCAGCGCGCCGGTCGCTGTGCACGCTATGCAGGCGAACAGGGCATGGTCCATATCTATCGCCCCCCTTTGCGCGATCGTTTAGGAGAAGACGGCATAACAAGCCAGTACGACTATCTTCCCTATCCCGCTGATGTCTGCGAGCGCAGTTGGGCAAGCCTTGCGGCACGCCATGGCAGGGTCGTCGATTTTCAGGAAGAACAGCGCATTGTCGATGAGGTGCATACGGCCGCGGATGGCCAACTACTCGACGCCATGCAGCGACAAGC
>CAZYQJ010001054.1:0-1561 GCA_964649925.1 uncultured Litorilinea sp. | reverse complement strand
GGCCTATGGCTATCTTGACGCCCACTGGCTGGCGCGTGAACGGGTGACGCCCACGCGCGACTATCTGACCGACCGGTTGGGCGGCATCCTGCGCCTGGTGCCAGGGGGGCGTGAGGTGCATGTGCGCCTCTCCATGTTTGAGCGCATGCTGGACGATGGCGTGGCGGATGCGGCGGCATTCTTCCACCGCCACGGGCTGCGGCTGGACGTGTGGACGCTGGACGCGGGCACCCCCGATTGGGAGAACCGGCTGGCGCGCGCCCTGGCCGCGGGGGCTGATATCGTCACCACCAACACGCCGCGCGCCCTAGCCGCTGCAGGCCGATCATAGGGGCGCTACCTCTGGAAATTGGGCCATGACAGGCTGGACAAATCCGCCAAAGGCCGCTATAATAATAAGAACTTTTGTTCGGATCGGGTCGTATAGAGATCGTGAAAAATGAGGTCAGCCAGGCCGGATCTGCCGACGAATCAGCCGCCGGGAGTAACAGAGACGGCCGTTTGTCGTCTTAGCGAGTAGGGATGTGTGGCGCGCTGTGCAGGGTGCGCTACCAGGAGAGGACAAGAGGACACTATGCCTCCATTTCGAGTAGTCAGCGATTTTCAACCGACAGGCGACCAACCCCAGGCCATCGAGTCCTTGGCGGGTGGGCTGCGCGAGGGGATGCGCCATCAGGTGTTGTTGGGGGTGACGGGGTCGGGCAAGACCTACACGATGGCGAAGGTCATCGAGGAGGTGCAGAAGCCGACGCTGATCATCGCCCACAATAAGACCCTGGCCGCTCAACTCTATAGCGAGATGCGCGAGTTCTTTCCCAACAACGCCGTCGAATACTTCGTCAGCTATTACGACTACTACCAGCCCGAGGCCTACATCCCGCGCACCGATACCTTTATCGAGAAGGATGCGCAGATCAACGAAGAGATCGACCGGCTGCGGCTGGCGGCGACATCATCGCTCTTGAGCCGTCCCGACACGATCATCGTCGCTTCGGTCTCCTGCATCTACGGCCTGGGCAGCCCACAGGATTATGGGCAGGCCGTGCTGCATCTGCGGGCGGGTGACATGGTGCGGCGCAATTCGCTGCTGCGCCACCTGATCGAAATCTATTATGACCGCAACGACGATGTCTTGCAGCGCGGCAAGTTCCGCGTGCGCGGCGATGTGCTGGAGGTGCAGCCCGCCGACCGTGAGTTCGCCTACCGCATCAGCTTATGGGGCGACGAGATCGAGCGCATTAGCGAGATCGACACGCTGACCGGCGAGGTCTTGGCCGACCATCAGCAGGTGGATATCTATCCGGCCAAACACTTTGTCACGCCCCAAGAGCAGTTGGCGGAAGCCATTGAGGATATCGAGCAAGAGTTGGCAGAACAGCTTGAGTACTTCCGGGCGCAGGGCAAACTGCTGGAGGCGCAGCGTATCGAGCAGCGCACCAACTATGATATGGAGATGCTGCGCGAGGTTGGCTTCTGCAGCGGTGTGGAAAACTACAGCCGTCCCCTGGCGCGCCGCCCACCCGGCAGCACACCCTGGACGCTGCTCGACTACTTCCCGGCA
>CAZYQJ010001053.1:0-1563 GCA_964649925.1 uncultured Litorilinea sp. | reverse complement strand
TCGACAAAGCGGGATGAGGCCAAGGCGTGCTTGACCCTGATGTCAGGTGCCGCGGCATCATTCTGCGCAGGGTCATTGCCAGTTGCGGCACGCAGGCTAAATATGCCCACATCGTGCAGCAGTCCGGCCAGGGCAGCCAGCCCCACAGGGTGTGAAAGATCGATGGCCATTGTCTTGCTCGCTTACAGCTTGTCCGGCTTGCTCGAAAACGGGTGCGCAGCTGTGCCGGGGGTACACCGCCGCGCACCGTTGCGTTCTAGGATAGCCGGGGGATATGCATTCGTCATGGGAGTCAACTCCTAATTTTGGGGCATCACTGCGGCCAGATACGGCCCAAGCTCTTGGCGCAAAAACTCACGCTTGACGCCGATGTCGGCTTGCAGGCCAAAGGCGCTCTCCAGCTTGCTGTAGATCGTGGTCAGTTGGTTGGTGATGGTTTTGGGTGATTTGTGCAGGCGCGTCGCCATCTCTTCGACGGTCAGCACCTCGGTCGCCACCAACAGCGCCAACGTGCGCTCGGCAGGGGTGAGCAGTGTTTCGACGAAGGAACGCGCCTGACGCGACCGCAGCGCTTCCACCGCGGCCAAGGCAGCGCTGCGCGTCGGAGCCTGCGCGGTCGGCGTGAACTGAGGGGAGGCCACAGTTGGCTGGGGCAAGGGGACCCGGATCAGGTGCACCTGGTCGTCTGCCGCTGGCGTCATGCGCCCGGACTGGCGCAGGGCATCGTCAGAGTAGAGATACCAGACGGCATCGTGCGGCCCCAGCAGGAGTTGGGCGACGCTCATGCCCACCATCGCCATCGACTTGCGCCCTCCGGCCAGGAGCAGGTGGATCTGGTGACCACGCGTCAGTTGCGCTCGGATGGTGTGAAACAGCGTATCGCCAAAGACGTCGAGTTCGTGTGGCGTCAGGGCATCGGCGGCGTCGACCGCCACCGTGTGCAGCGGCGGCCATGTGGGCTGGGCGGCAAACGCAGCGCACAGCCGGGGTAGCGCCTGGTCAATGGGCGCTCGCTGAGGGTCAGTATGGAGGACGATGGCGGCCTGCAGAGAGACTCGCTGTGCCAGGAGCAGGGCTGTTGTCAGCGATACGACCTGCGGCTCCGCTCCGAGGGTGGCGATGAGGACGGGCGACATGGTAAGGCAGACAGTTCGTTGGTGTGGATGAGGTGACTCATCTAGTATAGTCGCTTTCCTCTGTGGGCGCAATCGGCTGCGCCGCCTTATGCCCTACCCTTGCCACCTCCGGCACGCCCAGTCCATCCTGGATGCGCCTGCATCTCTGGGTAACGAGGCGCGAACGGCTGTGCGGCACTAGGTATAATGAGTGATGCAATCTGGAGCGACAGCGCCAATGAGCATCATACCATCGTCAGGCCAAACACCATTCTCCACCAAGTCATTGTGCGTGCGGCAGTGCCGTTACACCGTTACAGCGGCCTGCCGTGCCGTACATCATGCGGCGTGCGACTATGGCCACGCCACCTGGCCACAGGTGGGTTCCAGCAAAATCACCGCCTTGTGCGCCAAAAGGCGCACCGTCTCGCTGTGGCCGATGCGCAGA
>CAZYQJ010001052.1:0-1565 GCA_964649925.1 uncultured Litorilinea sp. | reverse complement strand
ACGCCATTCCAGACCTTTTAGATGGTGCTGCTGCCGCTCACTGCACCGGGATTGGTGACCACGGGGCTGCTGGCTTTTATCTCCGCCTGGAATGAGTTCTTATATGCGTTGACCTTTACGATTGATGCGCGTGCGCGCACCGTGCCGGTCGCCATTGCCTATTTCACCGGCGAACAGCAGTTTGAAATCCCCTGGGCCGATATCATGGCCGCGGCGGTGGTGGTGACCATCCCGTTGGTGGTGCTGGTCTTGGTCTTCCAGCAGCGGTTGGTGGAAGGGCTGACTGCGGGCGCGGTCAAGGGGTAGCGTCGCGTTGGCGCAGAACCTGGATCACAAAGCGCGGCAGTTTGGTCATGCGCCGCCAACGCCAGGGCTGGCGGATGAGCCGGAACAGCCATTCCAGCCCCATGCGCTGCATCAGCCGCGGGGCGCGCGGGGTGACCCCGGCCACGAAGTCGAACGCGCCGCCTACGCCCATGGCGACCGCAGCGGGCAGTTCGTGACGGTGACGGTCGATCCAGATGTCCTGGCGCGGATGGCCGTAGGCGACGAGCAGGATATCCGGGCGCGCGGCGGCCAGGTGGGAGCGGATTGCGGGCCATGCCTGGTCGTCGGGGCTTCCGGCTGCGTGGCCTGCGATATCCAGCCCTGGATAGCGCGCCTGTAGGATCTGGGCGGCGCGTGCCGCCACCCCCGGAGCGGCACCGAGCAAAAATAGCCGCCAGCCCTGCTGCGCCGCGGCCTGGCTGATCTGGTAGATGCCGTCGGATCCGGTGACGCGCTCAGTCAACATCACCCCCTTGCGCCGCGCCGCCCACAACACCCCCACGCCATCGGGCACGCGCAAGTCGGCGCGGCGCAGCACGCCAGCAAAGGCGGGATCGCGCTGGGCATCCATGATAAATTCAGGGTTGACCGTGCAGATCTGGCGGCAGATCGCCGCTTCGTCGCGGCGGGCTGCGTCGACCCACACGCCGATCTGCGCCAGCATCCTGGCCACGTCGATGCGATGCACCGCCACGCCCAAGATCTCCACGGTGGGGGTGTTCGATGTCGCTCGATCCATGCGCCGCGCTTTGCTGTTCATCCTCGGCTGCGGGCCGCTTCTTCGAGAACTGCCAGGGTTTCGGCGGCGGCCTTTTCCCACGAGAAGCGTTTGAGGTTGGCATAGCCCGCGGCGATCAGCCGCTGGCGCAGGGCTTCATCCTGGCTGATCCGCAGCATGGCATCGGCAATGGCGTCGACGTCGGTTGGGTCGACCAGCAGGGCCGCGTCGCCCGCAACTTCGGGCAGCGAGGAATTGTTGGCAGTCATCACCGGCACTCCTAGACTTTGGGCCTCCAGCACAGGCAGGCCAAACCCTTCATGGCATGACGGAAAACAGAACAGGCGCGCCCCTGCCACCAGCGCGGCCAGGTCGGCATCCGGCACATAGCCGGTAAGATGGATCGACGCGGCCCACGGGCTGGTCTGCGCCCGCGCCAGGATCGGCGCGCTGAGCCAGCCTGGCCCGCCCGCCAGCACCAGTTCCCACTCGACCGCGCGCGCCGCGCGCAGCTGTTCAT
>CAZYQJ010001051.1:0-1566 GCA_964649925.1 uncultured Litorilinea sp. | reverse complement strand
CGCTCAACGTCTACCGCGCCAACCACCGGCTGGAGCATGTCGAAGAACTGGAGCGCGCCTTCGGGCTGTAGCACCGCCTTCCGGCGCGCCTGATCATGGTCTGTCCACAAAGCGGCCTTGATCCGGCTTGGCGATCTCGTCGAAATGGTTGACCAACATCTCCAGGTGGCGCGCCAGGTTCTCACCCGCCATCGGCTTGCCGTGGCTGGGGATCACCAACGCAGGCTGGAGGTCCCGGAGCCGTCTCACCGAATCCTCGGCGGCTTTCCAGTCGGTCGTGAGGTATTGCGGCGGGCCGCTGATCTGCTCGTTGCGCGTGACGACTGACGTCAGCGATTCCTGCTTGACGGTGCTAAACGCATCCCCGGCCAGGAGGGTGTGGTCGCTCTCGCGGAAGATCGAGATATGGCCTGGCGTGTGGCCGGGGGTATGCACCCACTGCCACCCGGCCATCCCCGGCACGCTGCCATCGGCAGGCAGAGGGGCGGCGCGCGCCCCCAGGTCAATGCTGCTATGGGGGAAACTGGGCGACATCTTGGCAACCAGGCCGCCATCGACCGTTGGGTCTGCGAGTGGATAATCCTGTTTGCCCGTCACATAGGGCAGTTCCAGCGGGTGGACGTAGACCGGCGCATCCCACAGTTGCAACAGCGCGGTCACCGACCCCACATGGTCAAAATGACCGTGTGTGAGGATGATGGCGCTTGGGCGGCTATCTTTGCCAAAACGCTTCTGTGCGGATCGGGCGATGAAGTCCCCAGAGTTTTCCAGACCTGTGTCGACCAATGCCCACTCGCCATCAGGCAGCGCGGGATTGCCCACCAAGCAAGCCGTCACAATCGTAAAATCCATGACGAGGATATCCGGCGTGACTTCGTCTGAAGTCGTCGTCATGGCGGATAGCCCTTTGACGATCTTGTTTACCATCTTGCCTTTCATGGCATCCCTTCCATGCCCCCTCTTATTGGGGTGAAATCGTGGCTTACCGGTGGTTATATAACTCGATCTGCCAACGCCATTCGGAATGATCTTCGGCATGCCACCACTGCTGGAGCGTGCCAACTTCGCCGCCCGGCAGGATCACCAGGTGGCCCAGGTCGTCCGGGGCAGGCCAGATGTCCTGGCGTTCGATGCGGTCTCCGTGCCGCGTGAGGCGTGAGATCGGCGTGTCCTCGTTCATGGGCAATTCCTGCCCCTCGGCGACCACCTGCCCATTCTCATCGCGCACCGTCACCGTGATCACGTCGGGCAGGGCGTGCGCCAGGAGCGTGGTCACACCTGCCTCGATGCGCCCGCGGGCAAATGAGATGCCCGTGGCCGCAGCTTTGGGATACCAGAGATCCCAGATTTCGCTGCGCTGATCTGCCATGATGCCTGCCTTCGGTTAGCTTGAGCGGGCGCTGTAGGGCGTGAGGACATCCTCGCGCGCGGCTTTGCGCCCCGACCGGATCAAAGCCCAGCCGCCGATCAACATCACAGCCCCCCACACCAGAAACGCCAGGTCCCAGAACAGTTGGTTGGGGCCGGGGCGCACATGATGGATCTGCAGCAGGTGATGGTCTACAA
>CAZYQJ010001050.1:0-1568 GCA_964649925.1 uncultured Litorilinea sp. | reverse complement strand
AGCATGAGCGTGTAGGTCACGGCTGCATCTGCCTGCGTGCCGGCGAATACCCCGGCGACGGCCAGCGCCGCTGCGTTGCGAAGCATCCTGTTGCGACGGGTTGTCCTGCTGCTGATGGAACTGATCTGCATTGAACTGTCTCCTGATGTGCGGGCGTGGCAGGCACAACCCGGAAAACCCACGGGGACAACTCGGCTGCACTCAACGAGAGGTGCGCCTCCTCCGATTAAAATGAGCTGTTGCAAAACGCATCATTGGCATGTCCCGGTTGACTCCCGCACCACCAGTTCCACGGGCAGCACGCGGTGGGGCGCCTGCGTGGGGGCGGTGGGGGGATGATCAATTCGTTCGGTCAGCAGCTCGATGGCGGCCTTGCCCATCTGCTCGAAGGGCTGGTGGATGGTCGTCAGTGTCGGGCAGACCATCCGCGCCAGGGGCGTGTCGTCAAAGCCCATCACGCTCAGGTCCTGGGGGACTTTCATGCCCATGGACCCAGCCACGCGGCAGGCGGTGTAGGCGATGGCATCACAACTGCAGAAGATGGCGGTGGGGGGCTCGGGGAGGTTGAGCAGGTCGCGGATGACGACCGCGCTGAACTCCATCCACTGATCCATCGACTCCTTGCCCTCCGACGCGTCGGCCACCAGCGATCGGACAAACGGCAGGCCCGCGTCGGCGATGGCATCGCGCATGCCCGAGAGGCGGTCCTCGACGGTGGTGGCCTCCAGGTCCCCGACAAATGCGATGCGTTTGTGTCCCAGCGACAGCAGGTGCTCCGCGGCCTTGTAGCCGCCCTCGTAGTTGTCGGCGGTGACCGACGGCACGTTCAGATCCCGCATCCGCTGATCGGCCAGGACAAAGGGGAAGCCGGTGGTGGCCAGTCGACAGACGGCGTCATTGAACACCGGGCTGTGCAGGGACATGATCACCGCCCCCTGGGCGGCGCTGTCGGGCAGCTGGCGGAGCATCTCCAGGTCCAGGTCGGTATCGCCGTGGGCGTCGTAGAGCTGGACGATGGTGCGCATGCCCTGGGCGGCGGCCTGGACGCCTCGGGAGACCTGCAACGACGGTTCCCAGCCGAGGTTGCCGGCGACCACCTGGATGCGTCGCAGCGTGTCGCGGCCGGCGATGTCCCGCACGTACAGCCCCTTGCCGGGGCGGCGTTCCAGCAGCCCTTCATTGATGAGCACCTCGCTGGCGCGCCGCATGGTCATGCGGCTGATACCCTCCTGTCGGGCCAGCCCCTGCTCTGAGCCCACCAGGTCCCCGGCCCGATACTGTCCAGCCCGGATCGACCGCCGCAGCCGATCGGCGATCGACTCGTAGACAGGCAGGCGGGGAGAGAGGGTATCACATGTACTGTACATGGCTTTCCGTATGCGCGAGCTAACGGCAGGGTCAACAAAGAACTGCGAAACATTGGACATATCAAGGTGTTGCCCTACTAAGACATGTGTAGATCAGGATGCAAAAGCTTGGGGACGCCGATACTTACGGGCCGCCGTCAGTCTCTGGCCGCGCCGCCGCTGCCTTGGCCGACAGCGCGATGAGCGACTGGTTGTAAACCG
>CAZYQJ010001049.1:0-1573 GCA_964649925.1 uncultured Litorilinea sp. | reverse complement strand
GCGCGCCGCCGCTGTGCGCCTTCGAAGGTAAAGGGACGGGTGACCACGCCGATGGTCAGCGCCCCCAATTCGCGGGCAATGGACGCGACGACCGGCGATGCACCGGACCCGGTGCCGCCCCCCATGCCTGCGGTCACGAAGATCATGTCGGCCCCTTCCAGCACCTCTCTGATCTCTTCGCGACTCTCCTCTGCCGCGCGCTGCCCAATCTCAGGGTTTCCACCGGAGCCAAGGCCTTTGGTCAGCTTGTCGCCGACGCGCAGCCGCACCGGCGCATTGGAAAGCATGAGGGCTTGGGCATCGGTGTTGATGGCGATAAATTCGACGCCCTGAATCCCCTCTTCAATCATACGATTGACTGCATTCTGTCCGCCGCCGCCGATACCAACCACCTTGATCTTGGCAAAATTCTCCACAAACTGAGGCTGCGAGTTGTTGCGCGGCATGTTCTGCTCCTTGTCTGTCGGCTGACCGACATCCCGTCTAAACGAGTCCATAACCACCCTATCCTTTGATGAGAGATGTGAGCGAACGCCACCCGCGCATAGGTAAGATGAGATGCAATGAATGGTGGTGACGAGCGCCCTCCGATATCGCAAACCGGCGCTTCCGCTAGTCGCCGGGGACATATGCATATGCTTGGGAAGTGGGTGTGCGGCGCACAGGGGAACGACACAACCCAGAAATGATTGCCCTATTATAGATGCGAATCGGCTAACCAGGCAACAGGTTTTTTAGCCACCGCATCAGGTGCGATCCCCAGTTGACCTGGTGCACCTCGTCGGTGTATTGGCGTCGGATCTTGCGCGCATCCTCGTGCAAGGCCCACAGCAGCAGCCCGACGCTGGTGGCATAGGCAGGGCTTTGCAGGTTACGGCTCAGGCCGGTGATGGGCAGGCGCGTGCTGGGCGCACCCACGCGCACCGGCATCCCCAGGATGCTGCGCCCCAGGTCGGTGAGGCCTGGAAGCTGGCTGGATCCGCCGGTCAGGACTACGCCCGCCGGAAGGCTGTCGAAGTAACCGCTCTCGTCCAGCCGTTCACCGATGATCTCAAACATCTCTGCGGCACGGTCGGCCAGGATTTCACAGATAAAGCGGCGGCTGAAACTGCGCTCGGATTTTTCGCCAAAGACCGATGCCCAAACCTTGTCGTCATCGGGCACACTGTCGGGCAGGACGCTGCCATAGCGCAACTTCAACTCTTCTGCGGTTTCAAAGGGCGCGTGCAGTCCCACAGCCACATCATTCGAGAAGTGGTTGCCGCCCATGTCGAGGATGACGGTATGGCACAGCCCGTCATCCTGGAAGATGGCGATATCGGTCGTGCCGCCGCCCATATCGACCACGGCGACCCCCATACGCCGCTCTTCCGGGCGCAGCACAGCTTCATTGGCGGCCAGCGGTTCCAGCACCAACTCGTCAATTTCGATTTCGTGGACGCGCACGCACTGGGCCAGGTTGTGAATGGCGGTGCTGCTGCCTGTTACGATGTGGGCGTCCACCTCACGCCGGTAGGCACTCATCCCCAGGGGGTGCTGCACGTCGCTTTGACCGTCCACCGTCCACTGCCGG
>CAZYQJ010001048.1:0-1579 GCA_964649925.1 uncultured Litorilinea sp. | reverse complement strand
AGCCGGATGACGAGGACGAAGACGATCTGGTGGGCGACCCCCGTGCTGCCCGTCTTGTGGCTGTTGATGCCGCGCACCTCGGACGCCAGCCTCTATGTGGCGTTGGGCATTGCGCTGCTGCTCGGCATCTCCGACATGGCCTGGGGCATCGGATCCGGGCGGCTACTCTTTGTCAGCGTCGTCCCGCCCGCTCATAAGATGGAGTACATGGCGCTCTATTATGCCTGGATCGGGCTGGTGGGGGGCATCAGCCAGTTGATCGGCGGTTTTGTGCTGGCGCTTTCTGCCGGGCTGCAGGGCCGCTGGCTGGGAGTAGGGGTTGACCCGTATACGCCGCTCTTTGCGCTGGGCTTTGTGCTGACCATCGCCGCCATCCTGCTGTTGATGGGGATGCGCGCCGACAACATCTTTGGGGTGGGGCAGTTCGCCGGGATGTTCTTCCGCGGCAACCCCTTTCAGGCGGTCGGCGCGCTGGCGCGCTACTACATGGCACGCGACGAGCGCGCCACCGTCGCCACGACCGAGCAGTTGGGACGGGCGCGCAGCCCGCTGGCTGTGGATGAACTGGTGGAGACGCTGCGCGACCCGCGCTTCAACGTGCGCTTTGAGGCGATCATCTCCATCGCACGCATGCCGTCCGACCCACGGCTGACCCAGGCGTTGATCGAGGTGGTGAATGGCACTGAACTGGCCTTACAGGCCATGGCGCTGTGGGCGTTGGGGCGCATGGGCGACAAGGCCGCGCTGCCCACAGTGCGGGAGGCGTTGAACTCCCCCTATGCCTCGATCCGCGCCCACAGTGCGCGGGCGTTGGGTGCGCTGCGCGACCGGGAAATGATCCCGACCTTGCTGGCGAAACTGGAGTGTGAGCGCGACAAGGGGCTGCAGATGGCCTATGCCTCGGCGTTGGGCAACCTGCACGCCCAGGAAGCGGTGGGGCCGCTGCTGGCCTTGCTGGAAGAGACGCAGAACCCAGGGGCGCGGCTGGAGTTGGCACTCAGCCTGGCGCGCATCATCGGCGATGAGCACGTCTTTGTCAACCTGCTGCGCAAGGGCCGTGCTGACCTGGACACGGCGACGGCCCAGGCCATTGCCGCGCTGCGCCGCCGCGTGGAGCGCAACAAGGCCCTGCGCGGGTCAGTGTCGCCGGTGTTGGCCGCGGCTAGCGATGCCTTTGCGCGCGGCAATATGGAGCAAGGGATTGAACACCTCTCCGCAGCGCTGGACCAACTGCCGCCCGGCACCTTTCGCGAGCCAGGCCCAACCATCCTGCGCGCCTGTCTGGACGGGCTGCAGCGGTCCGGCATTGATCATCCGGAGTATCTGCTGCTGGCACTGCATGTGCTGGAGGTCGCTGCGCCATGACCGCTGCCCAGCCGCTGCACCCTGGCGAACCCACCACTGCCGAAAAGCTGCGCGGCCTGCCCTGGAGTATTGCATCCAACGCGACCAACACCGTGATGGTGCAGTACACCTTCTTCGGTTCGATCTTTGTCCTCTTTCTGAGCGCGCTGGGGTTGAGCAAGAGCCAGATGGGATTCTTGCTCTCGCTGCTGCCCTTCTTTGGGCTGATCGCGCT
>CAZYQJ010001047.1:0-1585 GCA_964649925.1 uncultured Litorilinea sp. | reverse complement strand
CTGATCGTCGAAATGCCCGATCCGGCGGTGCTATTTTGGCTGCGACCGGTTGCAATTTTTGGCATGCCTCTCTGGTTTCACATGACCCACCTGCTTGCCCCGCCAGCGCAAGGCCATCTCGTCGCTCTCCAACACAAAGTGCTTGTGCCGCTTTTTTATGTAGCGACCGGCCTCCTCGTCGCTGGCGAGGCCTTTTCCCCGCCCTCAGCTTCCGGCCGGCAGACCGGTCCGGCCTATCTACTCCAGCTTCTGTTTGTGTTGATCGCCGGTTCGTTATCGGCCGTCAATTTGTGGCGTGGCTATCGCCGTACTCCCGACCCACTCTTGCGGCATATCTTTATGTGGCTGCTCGTCCCGACGTTTGTCGCCTACGTGGGTGGCGTCGCTCTAGGGTTAAGTATCTGGCTCCATGAACGCGTAGAGTACTTTCCGGAGTCACTCAGTTTTCTCTTCAATATCATCTGTGGCACAAGCGTGCTACTGGTGGGCTATGCCGTGGCCAAATACAACGCCTTTATCGAAGGGCGCGCCATTGCTCAGGACACCCGGTACGCATTGCTGGGTATTGGCGCGATTGGTGTTCTGTACGGGCTGGTCGTGCTGATCCTCTATCAACAAGGACAAATTACCTTTCCCGCCCTGGTGTTCATCTTCCTCTGTGCGATCGTCTCGCACTCTCTGTACGAGGGCAGCCGCGCGGCCCTGGATCGGCTGTTTTATCATGGGCAGTTGCAGCAACTGCGCGCCAATCTACGCGTGCTAGCCCGCGAGGCCGGAACGGCAGACACGCTCTCCGACCGGCTGCAAGCCATTCTCACCAACCTGTGCCGCAACCTTAAAAGCGCTAGCGGGTTTATTGCCCTGCGCAGCGGCGATGTGTTCGTGGTCGAAGCAACCGAGGGTTCAGAGCCGGTAGGCGAGGTTTTCCTGCTCTCCGACCTGGCTGCGACTGAGATTGCAGAGTTAACTCCGTCTAGTCCGCTGCCCTCTTCACGTGCGGTTCTACTGGTTCCGCTGTGGGCGTACAACGAACAGATTGGAGCCTTAGTCTTGGGTGCGAAGTCCAGGGCGCAGGCCTACACCGACACCGACCTGGAGCTGCTGGATACGCTGCGGCAGCAGATGGCCTCCGTCATCGATGCGGCATGGCAGCAGGAGCGAAATGCGCAGATCATCAACGACATGGTCTCGAGCTTTCGCACACGCGAGCGGGACCTGCAGCAGCAGATCCAACAGCTTTTGTCTGGCAAGCAACGGGAGATACCCCGCGCGCCAAAAGACGATGACGAACAGGCGATTTTCGCTTCCCTAGAACGATGCTTCCAACACATCCATGACTTTGCATTCCTGGGCGAACAGCCGCTGGCGCGCTGGGCCATTGTCGAGCGCATATTGCACAGCCAGCGCCCCGGGGACGGCACTGAGATTACCGTCACGAACTTGGATCGCGGTCGTGCGCTCCATGAAGTCCTGTTGCATGCGATATCCAAACTGCGTCCAGAGGGTGCAGAGCCTGCACCGCACGTAGTCCCCGCGCGCCAGTGGCATCTCTTTCTTGTCTTGCAGGACGGCTACGTGCGCAACG
>CAZYQJ010001046.1:0-1586 GCA_964649925.1 uncultured Litorilinea sp. | reverse complement strand
GCTGCCTCCGAAGATCGCGCCTTGAGCTTCTGGTCTAACCTGTTTTTCAAGCAGTTGAACATCTCGCTGCGGCGCAGCCACCTCAGCATGTTGGTCGAGACCGGGCGCGACGCGCTAGACGCCCTGGCGCCTGTCGTCTTGTTGTGGATCGGCGCGATGTGGGTGCTCGACGGCACGATGAGCCTGGGCACGATGCTGGCCGTCACGACACTAGCCATGTCTTTCTTGTCGCCCTTGGCCTCATTGGTCTCGACCGCGCAACAGGTTCAACTGGTCGGCGCTCATCTGGAACGCATTGCCGACGTGTTTGAGACACAACCGGAACAAGATGTGCGGGCCGTACACAGCGCCCCGCGGTTGACGGGCTATATCGAGGTGCGTGATGCCAGCTTCCGTTACCACCCCAATGCACCCTGGGCAATTCGGCACTGCTCCGTGGTAATCGAGCCGGGCCAGAAGATCGCGATCGTAGGCCGTTCGGGTTCGGGGAAGAGCACGCTTGCCATGCTTTTGCTTGGCCTCTACCCGTTGGATGAAGGAGAGATTCGCTACGACGGTTTTGCCCTGTCACGCCTGAACTATCGCAGCGTGCGCAGCCAGATCGGCGTGGTCTTGCAGGAACCCACGTTGTTTAGCGGGTCAATCCGCCGCAATATCGCGTCACATGATCCAACGCTTTCGATGGAGGAGATCGTCGAAGCCGCGTCGTTGGCGGCGATCCATGAAGAGATTGCCGCCTTGCCCATGGGGTATGAGACGATCATCGCACAGGGGGGTGTCGATTTGGCCGGGGGGCAGCGGCAGCGGCTTGCCCTTGCCCGCGCGCTTGCCATCCGTCCGGCCATTCTGATTTTGGATGAGGCGACCAGCCATCTGGACGCCATCACCGAGAGTATCGTAGATCAGAACTTGAGCAACCTCAATTGCACACGCATTGTCATCGCTCACCGGCTGAGTACCATCCGCAATGCCGACCTGATCTTGGTACTGGATGAGGGTGTCGTCGTGGAACGTGGCGTGCATGAAGACCTGTTGGCCCTCGGCGGTGTCTATGCCACGCTCGTACACGATCAGGAAACGATACCAGAAGGTGGAGTTGCAGGACCAGAGTATTCGCGTGTCATTCGCTAGAAAACCATCCAAGGAGGCGAGCAATGCTGCTAGAGCGAGTCATTCGCGCATGGAAAGATCCAGAATACCGGCTCAACCTAAGTGCTGAAGACCAGGCACAACTGCCGGAAAACCCAGCGGGGGCCATTGAACTAAGCGACGATGAGTTGGAGATGGTGGCCGGTGGGCATCGTCCGTCATTCAGTTCGGCGAGCCACTCGTCCAGTAGCTCCAGCAGTTCGTCACGTCCGTCCAACAGCGTTTCGCGCCGCTCGTCCGACAAGTCGTCACGACGGCCGTCGCATAGCCGCTCGTTCCGGCATCGCCCGAGCCATTCGTGGCGGCGTCGAAGGCGCTAGGCATTAGTCTGTAGCAAGCCGGACGTGGTGCGCACCGGTTCGGAGCGGGCCACCTGATGTTAGCAACGGGGCGGGCATTAGATCAGAATCATGATCTACTGAGGGCTCATCGACAAG
>CAZYQJ010001045.1:0-1587 GCA_964649925.1 uncultured Litorilinea sp. | reverse complement strand
CTGCATAATCTGCTAGTCTCTGCTCTAATAACAGCGAGGTTCTAGGGGGCATGTTGGCTTTGTGCAAGATTTGATCAAGGGCAAATAGACGGCCCTAAGTCAACATGGTCAACATGCATTCCAATCCACCTTTACGCCAGCCCGAATAGAAGCCGTTGAGTCAGAATTTTCTCGCACTCTGGTCGTCGGAATCAGGCGTTGAAGCAAACACTCGAGGTTCCTGTGCCCCCACAACGAACTCCCGGCAGTGTCGAAACCGACGCATCCAACCCGGCTCAACCATCCGGTATGCGGTCCATCTTTCGGGCTGAGGCACTCCAACACTACCAAGAAAATCAAGAGAAGGTGGTGCTGCCGCCTTTGGTTTCACCGCGGATTTTTGGGTATCTGTGGCTGATCGCCGGGTTGACAGCACTGGCTGGGCTGCTCATCGCGTTCTGGCCTTGGATGGGGGCGTTGGTCGAAAGCCTGCTATGAAGCGTGTGCCCGTCATCCTGCAAATGACACCCCACGAATGTGGCGCTGCCTGCCTGGCAATGGTGCTTAGCTACCACGGCCGCGCGACCACGCTGCGCGAGTGTCGCCGGTATGTGCGCAGCGGGCGCGATGGCCTAACCGCGCGCGCCATTGCCCAGGCCGCACGCGATCTCGGGCTGCGCGTACGCGCTCTATCGTTGGAACCGGCAGGGTTGGCACAGGTCCAAGGCCCGGCCATTATTCACTGGGAGTTTGACCACTTCCTGGTGTTGGAGCGCTGGACCCCTCAGGCTGTCGACGTCGTCGATCCGGCAATTGGCCGTCGGCGGCTGTCTGCAGAAGAATTCAATGCAGGGTTCACGGGCGTGATCCTGCTCATGGAGCCGGGGGCAGACTTCCAAGAACAGCCAGCACAGGGCAAGCTGTCCTGGTACAGCTATCTGAAGCAACTCCTCCAGACTCAGGGCGCGGCGGGCATGGTTGCCCAAATCTTGGGCACGTCAGCACTGCTGCAAATTTTGGGCCTGATCTTTCCCCTCTTTACCCTGGTCTTGGTGGACATGATCTTGCCCGAGCAAGATCTCCCTGCGCTCATGATCCTGGCAAGCGGCATGGTCGTGCTTGTCGTGTCTCAGGTCCTCTTTGCCTATCTACGCAGCGCGTTAGCCCTCTATTTGGAAACGCGCCTGGACATCGAAGTGATGCTCGGCTTCTTTGAGCATATGTTAAGGCTGCCGTTCCGGTTTTTCCATGAGCGCACCAGCGGCGACCTGTTAATGCGCCTGGGGAGCATCTCGATCATACGAGAGGAGTTGACGGGGCAGACAATTGCCGCCATTTTGGACGCGGCACTGGTGATCGTTTACCTGCTGATCTTGTTGATCTGGCAGCCGCTGTTTGGTGTTGTGGTGCTTGCCTTTGGCGTGGTGCAGATCGCGTTGATGCTTGCTTCGACCCGGCGGCTCTATGAATTGGCCGAGCGTGACATCGCAGCCCAGGCTGAATCACAGAGTTACCTGGTGGAGGCGTTGACCGGGATTGCTACCTTAAAGGCGGCTGCCTCCGAAGATCGCGCCTTGAGCTTCTGGTCTAACCTGTTTTTCAAGCAGT
>CAZYQJ010001044.1:0-1589 GCA_964649925.1 uncultured Litorilinea sp. | reverse complement strand
AGCAGCACACTTCGTCAAATGTCGCAGCGGAGTCAGTCACTGCGCTGATGGATGGCCTATATGCGTGTGGCATGATTTTCAGGAACGAGTTTGACAGGAACATTTCAAAATTGAAAGCACCCTGCTGCCATGCTGGACCGTATACCTTTTAAAGCTTCGTACACTTTATTAACCGTCGGAACCGTCAGCCGCAGTTACAACCTCGTTCTTTTGTCCTCTGCGCTGGCCCTCACTGTTAATCTGTGCAATGGTACAACACTCCTCCGTTCCTCAAGCGAAGATTGGCTTGAATTCTGCATACCCATCGCTTTTGATGGTGTTTGGCTCGCCGGTCCGCGCCCTGCCCGGACCTACATATACGCGAAGTGTGATATACCCCCATGGATGTTTTCGAACTACGCAATACCCTCATCTCCGATTACGCCACCTATATCCGCAGCTTTATCCACATTCAGGACGAGCGCATTCACCGGCATGTCGCGGATGAACTGAGTCAGGGCCTGCTTTGGCCTGAACCGCTGCTGCAACTCAACCCAAGTTTCAAACCAGGGGCCTGGATCGACGAGTTGGTGCGCCACGGCCTGCTGCATGACGAGTGCCGCCGCATCTTTCAACTCAAGGACCCGCACCAGCCCGCCCGCCCTTTACGGCTCCACTACCACCAAACGGAAGCTGTGGAGGCCGCTGCGTCTGGCGAGAGCTATGTCTTGACGACTGGCACCGGTTCGGGCAAGAGCTTGGCCTACATGGTGCCCATCGTCAACGATGTGCTGCAGCGCGGCAGCGGTCGCGGCATCCGTGCCATTGTGGTCTATCCGATGAACGCGCTCGCTAACAGCCAGTTTCAGGAGCTAGAGAAGTTCCTGTGCCGTGGCTATGCGGAGGGCAAACCGCCGGTCACCTTTGCGCGCTACACCGGCCAGGAAGACGAGAATGAGCGGCGCAGAATCTGGGCCGATCCGCCCGATATCCTGCTCACCAACTATGTGATGCTCGAACTGCTGCTGACCCGGCCTGACGAAAAGCGCATCGTGGAATCGGCGCGCGGATGTCTTCAGTTTCTGGTGCTGGATGAACTGCACACCTACCGGGGACGGCAGGGAGCGGATGTGGCGATGTTGGTACGCCGCGTGCGTGATCTCTGCGAGAACCCGCAGTTACAGTGCGTCGGGACATCGGCCACGCTGGCCGGGGCTGGCACGTTTGCCGAACAACAGGCGCAGATCGCTCAGGTCGCTAGCCGTCTTTTCGGCGTCGATGTCCGGCCTGAGCGCATCATCGGTGAAACGCTGGAACGCGTCACGCGCGAGCGGGCAATGGACGACCCGCAGTTTCGTCAGGAATTGCGCCAGCGCATCGCAGACCCCACACGGCAGCCGCCGACCGACTACGCAGCCTTCATCGCCGACCCGCTCTCAAGCTGGATCGAGTCCACCTTTGGCCTGACGACCGAACCGGGAAGCAATCGGCTGCGCCGCACCCAGCCCATCAGCAGCGGCGCGCCCTACCAAACGCGCCTCGACCCGCCGCCCGCCGATCCGCGCGTGGCGCATGCAGAGGGCAGTAGGCAGATGGGCAGGTAGGCAGTA
>CAZYQJ010001043.1:0-1592 GCA_964649925.1 uncultured Litorilinea sp. | reverse complement strand
ACCGCGGTGCTGACGCCGCAGGAGATCGAAGGGTTGTTCGAGGTGATGGAATTGTTGAAAAATCAGGGAAAATCTATTATCTTCATCACCCATAAATTAAAAGAGGTCTTGCGCGTGGCCGACCGTATTGTGGTGCTGCGCAATGGCAAGGTGATGGGTGAGAGCGACCCCGAGAGCGCGACCCAGGCATCGCTGGCCGCCATGATGGTGGGCCGCGAGGTCATCCTGACGGTGGAGAAACAACCGGCGCAGCCAGGCCCGCCGGTGTTGGAGGTGGAAAACCTGACGGCGCGCACCGACCTGGGCGAACCGGCGCTGCGCGGGGTCTCGTTTAACGTACGCGCGGGCGAGATCCTGGGCGTGGCGGGCGTGCAGGGCAACGGGCAGACCGAACTGGTGGAGGTGTTGACCGGGTTGCGCCCGGCGCAGTCAGGCACGATCCGCATCAACCAGATCGACATGACCAACGCCAGCCCGCGGCGCATCACCGCCCAGGGCCAAAGCTGCCATGTGCCTGAAGATCGCCATACCTACGGAATGGTCGATACGTACAGTGTGGCCTATAATCTCGTCCTCAACACCTATTACCTGCCGCCCTTTGCCGAGGGGTGGACGGTGCAAGACCAAGCGATCCGCGAACACGCCGAGCGATTGGTGGCGGAATACGATGTACGCACGCCCGATGTCGAAACGCTGGCCGGGAATCTCTCCGGCGGCAACCAGCAGAAGATGGTGGTGGCACGCGAGTTCAGCCGCCCGGTGAAGTTACTCATCGCGGCCCAGCCCACGCGCGGGATCGACGTCGGTTCTATCGAGTTCATCCACAACCAGATCGTGGCAAAGCGTGATGAGGGCGTGGCGGTGCTGGTTGTCAGCGCCGAACTGGACGAAATCATGGCCCTCTCCGACCGAATTGCTGTGATGTACAAGGGCGAGATCGTCGCCATTGTGCCGCGTGCCGAGGCGACGCGTGAACAGTTGGGCTTGTTGATGGCCGGTGTCCATCATGAGGAGGTGATGCAAGCTGCACCTGTTGCAGTCTCTGCAGAAGTCTGACCGGTTTTGTAGTGGGATGGCCCTATGAGCGGCCATTCGTAGGAATGAAGCTCCCCATGAACCCATTTGATCCCATTCTCGACCAGCCGCAAAGCATCGAGATAGAGGCCATTGACCCGACGGCCCGCACGCGGCTGGGCAACCAGGAACTCTATTTCGACGTGGACGCGCGCACCGATCTGGTGGACCTGATCTGGCCCTGGGCCGATGCCCGCTATGTGCGCTCGCTGCGCCTGCTGATCACCGACCCGCAACATGACGAACTGATGGCGATGATCACCCGCCACTACCCCGGCTATCAGGAAACTATCCTGGGCAACGAGGGCATGATCATCAGCAAGCGGCTGGCCGCGCCCTTGGGCACAGCCTATGACCGCGCTGTAATCTGGATGCTGGAGTGTCAGGCCGAGGGCGACCGGCTGCTGCGGCTGGATGTGGACATTGACTGGGGCGAGCCGTTGACCCAGCGCATCGTCGACGGGCTGTTGGTGGCGCAGCGCAACCCCCAAGGCGCACGCGGCATCTATGCCCAGCAC
>CAZYQJ010001042.1:0-1598 GCA_964649925.1 uncultured Litorilinea sp. | reverse complement strand
CTGCTTGCCGGGCTGGACGAGTTTGGCTTTACCGACGTGACGGTCGAGGAGTTGTTGCTGCGCACCTATAAGCCTGTGCCCGAACGGTTGCGCCCCGACGATACGATGATTGGTCACACCGGGTTTCTTGTGTTTGCGCGCAGCCTGCCCGCGGGCCTGGATCTGTCGCGCTGGCAGTCAAAGGAGCGGCAGCGTTTCCGCGCACGCCAACGCATGCAAGAGGAGATCGCCGCCGAAGCCGCACGCCGCGCCGAGGGTCAGGCCGACGAGGGGCGCAAGTATCCAAGGCTGCCCCTGCCGGGGAGGAGGAGTAGGGAGTAGGGGGCAGATGGGCAGTGGGCAGGTAGGCAGTAGGGGTGGAGATCTGCGTATGCTGTGGCTACATCTCGCAAAATTGTAGGTCGGGCAACATGCCCGACATGGGCAGCATACCCACGCCTACGAGTCTGCTTCTGCCCCCTATTCCCTATCTCACTACCTCCCTACTCCCTGCTGTAGTAAAACTCCTCCAGCGCGGCGGCGAGATGCGGCCAGTTGTAGCGGGTGAGGAGACGCGTGGACGCAGCGCGGGCCAATGCCGCGCGGTCACTTGCAGAGCAGAGAACTTCGGCAGTGGCCGCGGCAAAGGCTTCGGGTGTCGCATCGGCAGGGACGAGTCGGGCCGCCCCTTCTGCGCCGTAAGAGACCTGCTCGCCCACGGCGCTCGCCACCACTGGCACGCCATGGAGGAGCGTAGTCGCCAGCCGCACGCTGCATTTGGCCTGGTGCAGCGGCACAGGCTCGGCAGGAAAGATGGCGCAGGCGCAGGACGCATAGAGTTCGCCCAACTGGTGGCGCGGGACATAGCCAAGCCAGGTCACGCCGCCGATGGGGTCAAGCGCCCGGCGCAGCGCGTCCTCAAAGCGCGGGGTCAACGCTTGACCGGCGACAACTAATTCGGTGTGAGGGAGGGCGCGGCGCAGCGCAGACCAGCAGCGCGCCATCCACTCCGGCGGCACTTCGATAAAGCGACTGAAGTAGAGGATGCGCAGCGATGTCCCGTCGGCCTGCGCCGCGGGCGGCCTATCAATCAGCGGAGCCGGGTCGGAGACACCGTTGGGCAGATACAGCCGCGGCATGGACGGTACAGCCTGGTGGACGCGATCCATCAGCCAACGGCTGGCCGCAGTCACCCCGTCCGCATGGCGGATGCCCCATTCCTCCTGCCAGGCCAGGAAGCGCGCCACCAGGGGCGGATAGCGGTTGATGGCCGCCCACGCCTGTTCCCAGTCGTCGACGTCCAGCAGGAGTTTGGGCGCGGCGCGGCGGGCGTGACGTGTCTGCCAGAGCCACCACTGTACCATCCCGGCGTGGGCGCGCGGCTTGACGATGTGTACAATGTCGGGGCGGAGCGCGGCGGTGCGCCGGATCAGCCGCGCCACCACAGCCGGGAGGCCTCCACCCAGGTGCATCTGCTCAACCTGCACGCCTTGTTCTGTGCTGCGCCGCCCGGCGGACGCCGGCGAATCCCACGGGGGGACCAGGATCGTGGCGCGGTGGCCGCGCCCAACCAGGGCTTGGGCCAACGGCAGCGTGCGCGCCCAGACGGTGGTCTTTTT
>CAZYQJ010001041.1:0-1606 GCA_964649925.1 uncultured Litorilinea sp. | reverse complement strand
GATGCCGACCGGGTTGTTGACATCCGCCTTGGCGCGCACATGGTTGCTGATGATCTGCGGGTCTTCCACAGTCTCAGCGATCTTTTCCAGCGCAAAGAGGATCTCGATCCAGCGCGCATAATGATAGTAGAAGCTGTTGCAGACCGGCGCACCCTTCTGCGAGAGCTGGCGGAAAGCGCGTAGCTCCTCGTCGGCCTTGGGTGTACCGGCGTGGTCACAGACGTTGAGCCGTGCTAGCGGCCCCACGCGATACATCCCCATCTTGTAGTAGGATGAACCGCTGTAGGCATAAGGTTTGTAATAGGGGAACTTGAGATAGCTCCACGGTTCCACGGCTTCGCCGATGATCTCATGGTAGCGGGTGGGGGGCAGGCCGTTTTCCAGCACATTGCCGCCGCTGTCTACCACGCGCAGCAGGCCATCGTAGTGTTCC
Organism: uncultured Litorilinea sp.; assembly: GCA_964649925.1. Classification (GTDB taxonomy): domain Bacteria; phylum Chloroflexota; class Anaerolineae; order Caldilineales; family Caldilineaceae; genus QEUY01. Next base: position 1,173 of record CAZYQJ010001041.1, on the reverse strand, counting down.
AGACCGCCGTCGGGTGTCACCAGCCCCATAAAGAGGCTGGGGAAATCGCCATAGACCTCGACTTCGTCGCCCAGGGTGTCCAGGGATTCCTTGAACAGTTCCAGGCTCAGGTCGATGATGTCAAACGCTTCGGGCAACATGCGCTTGATGCGGCTGCGGTCTTCCCCGGCCAGCCGCTCGCGCACGCCGCCGGGGACTGTCCAGGCAGGATGGACACTCTTGCCGCCCAGGGCGCGGATGATCTCCTGGCCGAAGCGGCGCAGACGGATGCCATTGCGGGCGACGTCGGGGTATTTCTGGATCAGCCCGGCGACATTGCGCGTCAGCGGGTCGCTGTCCATCCCCAGCAGCAGGTCTGGACCGCTGAGGTGATAGAAACTCAGGGCGTGACTCTGGACGATCTGCGCCCAGTTCATTAGGCGGCGCAGCTTTTCGGCGGTCGGCGGGATCTTGACCCCCAAGATCGCATCCCCGGCCTTGGAGGAGGCCATCAGATGGCTGACGGGGCAGATGCCGCAGATGCGGGCGGTGATGCCCGGCATCTCCCAGAAGCTGCGGCCCTCACAAAATTTCTCAAAACCACGAAACTCGGTGACGTGGAAGCGGACGTCATCCACCTGTCCACCGTCGTCGAGATAGATGCTGATTTTGGCGTGGCCCTCGATACGAGTGACCGGATCAATCGTGATGGTTCGCGACATCGTCGCCTCCCGAGACAAGCTCGCTAGTCAAGAAGTTATCCGAAGCGGCGCATGGACGCACTCAATACGACCGGGTCTCCCTGGACCAATGCACTGACCGCGGCCCAAATGCGTTCGGGGTCGGGCGGGCAGCCAGGGATAAACGCATCCACATGGATGATCTGATGCAGCGGCAGCACCTTAGGCAGAAGCTCCGGCACAATCCCGTCGGCCTCGTCGCCCTTGGGGACGCTGCCCGGCCCTTCCTGGTAGACCTTGGTGAGCAGGTCTTCGACAGGCAGGTAGTTGCGCAGGCTGGTCACATTGCCAGTCACCGCGCAATCGCCAAAACTGACGACCAGGCGGCTGCGCTGGCGAATTTCCTGGGCCAGCTTGACATGATCCAGGTTGGCGACTGCGCCTTCCACCAGGGTTACATCCACGTTTTCGGGAAACTCTTTGACATCCGCGATAGGACTATAGACCAGGTCGA
>CAZYQJ010001040.1:0-1617 GCA_964649925.1 uncultured Litorilinea sp. | reverse complement strand
CGACATGGTGATCAACGTAGGCCGGTTGAAGAGCGGCGACAATCAGACCGTTTTTCAGGACATCGCCGCGGTTGTGAATGCCGGTCACCGGTTGGGTGCGCTGGTCAAGGTGATTATCGAGACGGGGCTGCTCACGGAGGAAGAGAAGGTAGCGGCTTGTGCGCTGGCCCAGGCCGCGAGCGCAGACTTTGTCAAGACCTCGACCGGGTTCAACGGCGGTGGCGCAACGGTGGCCGACATCGCCCTCATGCGCCGTGTGGTTGGTCCCTCGATGGGCGTTAAGGCCGCCGGAGGGGTTCGCACAGCAGCCGATCTGCGCGCTCTGGTGGCGGCGGGTGCGAACCGGATTGGGGCCAGCGCAGGAGTCAAAATCATGCAGGAATTTGAGACCGAATCCGCTGCGGGTGCGGTCGAAACTGCACCAGAAACAGGGGACACATACTGATGTCGGTACGGGTGCAGGATTTTGCTTTGATGATCGGCCATGTCTGGCGCTGTACGAATTGCCGCGAAGCCCTACTCGATAATCCCGAAGTGATGTGGCTTGGGTATAAGTTGAGCGAGCAACAGCGGGCAGCCATTTTGAAACTGACCGATGAGTCGTTTCAGACAGTGGACAGGCTGGCCGGTGCGACCGGGCTGGACCCGAAGGAATTGGAGGTCGCCATCGAGCATCCGCGCGCCCGTTTGCGTCACTTGGGCAGTGTCAAGGGGGATTACTTCCTGCGTCACAGTGGTACAGACTGAGTACTCCTTCACCTAGGATCAATGCGGGCGCGCCTTACGGGGCGCGCTTGCTTATTATATACAGGGTTATTATGAAACAGATTGTTCCAGGGCTTTGGGTATTTGACGAGATCGGCAGTGCGGTCAACTGCTTCCTATGGGAATGGTCGGGTGGGATCACGCTGATCGATACGGGCATGGCGAAGGATGCCAAGACGATCCTCGATGCGTTGGTGCAACACAACCGGCCCTTGCACAGTGTCAAGCGCATTGTGTTGACCCACGCAGATCCAGACCATTCAGGCGGGCTGGCGCAGGTGCGCCGCGCCACCCAGGCCAAGGTGGTATGTCATGCGGTGGAAAAAGAGTTTGTAGAGCATCCCTACCGCCGACAGCCGCCTGCTCTGTGGCTGCGGCCGCCGTTGCTCTTAATGCGAGCGCTGCCCGCCTTTGCCATGCGCCCGGTGACACCGGATGAACTGGTGGTAGACGGGCAGCAGCTACCTGAAGGGTTTACGGTGGTGCACACCCCTGGGCACAGCCCCGGTCACATTGCGCTCCTACACCCAGAGAAACGGCTGTTGATTGCGGGCGATGCGCTGGCGAACCGCAGCAATAAACTGACCGGGCCTGTTGGCCTCTTTTCTTCCGATATGGAGACTGTCCGGCGGAGCATTTTGAAACTGGCCAAGAAGCACGGCGATGACTTTGAGACGGTCGTCTTTGGTCATGGGCCAGCGATTTTGACGCATGGCGGTCAGCGTGTCAAGGCGTTGGCCAGCCAGATATTCTCCGCCGAGGTCTAGTCCGCCTCTGTCCCAATAACCTGACGCTGTGCAACATTGGCGCAGATGGCAATGAACTCATTTCTGTCCGCAATATTCTTCTCCC
>CAZYQJ010001039.1:0-1618 GCA_964649925.1 uncultured Litorilinea sp. | reverse complement strand
TGATATTGGAGCCAGTCCCCGCGGGGATCGACCTGAATCACCTGGTGGCGGCAATTGACCCGCTCAAGGATGTGGACGGGGTCAACCCGACCAACGCGGGCCGGTTGCTGGCGAACCGCCCTCCCTTCTTTATCCCGGCCACGCCTGCCGGTGCGCTGCGCCTGCTGGAAGAAGCGGGTGTGGAGTTCAAAGGAAAACACGCGGTGATGGTGGGGCGCAGCGATATCGTGGGCAAGCCGATGGCGTTACTCCTGCTCCATCTGCACTGCACCGTGACGATTGCCCACAGCCGTACCGTGGACCTGCCCGCGGTCTGCCGCAGCGCCGACATCTTGTGTGTGGCCGTCGGGCAGCCGGAGATGGTGCGCGGGGATTGGGTCAAGCCGGGTGCGGTGGTGGTGGACTTTGGCACGAACTACACCGCAGACGGCTTGAAGGGGGATTGCGACCAGGCCAGCGTGGCCGAGGTCGCGGGCATGATGACCCCTGTCCCCGGTGGGACCGGCCCCATGACCAACGCCATGCTGATGGCGAATGTACTCAAAGCCGCCAAGCAGGCTGTCGCCGTCTAGCCTGCCGCACGGTCTATGACGCGGCACCGTCTTTCTCAGCCGCCCCGCGGCCTTGTGCGATGGGTTCATCCGGCCGCGCTGGGCGGCTATCTGCTGCTGACGCTCGTCATGACCTGGCCGCTAGCTGCGCAGTTCACCGCGGCCATCCCCGGCGACGGCTTTGACGGCTGGCAAAACTACTGGAATCTGTGGTGGGTCAAACTGGCCCTGGTGGACCGCGTCCAGTCACCCTATACCACCGATCTGCTGTACCACCCCACAGGTGTCGATCTCTACTTCCACACGCTCAACCCCTTCAACGGACTGGTCACGCTGCCCGTGCAGCTGGTTGCGGGGCTGATCCCGGCCTATAACACGGTCGTGCTGGTCAGTTGGACGCTGGCCGGGTATGGCATGTTTCTGCTGGCGCTGTGGCAGCTGCGCGGCGTGGACGCGCCGCAGGGGGGTGTGACGGCGCGCGCACCTGCGGCTTTTGTGGCAGGCGCGATCTACACCTTTGCGCCGTTTCACATGGCGCACCTGCTCGGCCACATGCAGGTGATGAGCCTCCAATGGCTGCCTTTTTACCTGCTCGACCTGCTGCGTTCGCTGGATCGCGGCCGCCGGGGAAGACCGTGGGCGGGCAGCGCGCTGCGCGCCGGGTTTTTCTTGGCGTTGGCCGGGCTGTGTGACTGGTACTTTGTGCTGTACCTGTTCCTGCTGACCGCGCTGGTGGTCATCTGGCAGGGAGGGGCCGCGCTGGTGCAGCGGCGTGAGGCCGCCCGCGGGTGGATGCGCCGTATCGCGGACGTGGTTGCGCCCGCGGCGTTGGCTGGGGCAGTTTTTGCCGTGCTGCTCAGCCCGATCCTGCTGCCGATGGTAGTCGAGGCACGGCGCTTCAGCTTTATGGTGCGCCCGGCTAGCGACCTCTATATCCTCAGCGCCAGCCTGATGGACTTCCTGGTCCCCAACCGGATGCACCCGCTTTTTCGCCCGCAGAGCTATGCGTGGCCGGGCAACCAGATCGCGCCGGTGAGCGAGCGCACAATTGCTGCCGGTTATGGCGC
>CAZYQJ010001038.1:0-1618 GCA_964649925.1 uncultured Litorilinea sp. | reverse complement strand
CCAGCCCGATCAGCGCGCCCTCATGCAAGTGGGCATGGATGACATCAAACCGTCGCCGCGCCAGCAGTTCCAGCGTCTTGACACCCAGCAGCGCATCCAGTCCGATCTTATGGCGGCTGGACCCCACCTCATAGTGGCTGCGCCAGGGAATGGGCAGCGTGCGCTGGATCTCTAGATCCGGCACATCATTTCCGTTGTGATAGGTGGCGATGGTGACTTGCTGGCCCAGCTTTTGGAGGATGCGCGCTTCTTCCAGAATACGCACATGACAGCCGTAGTCGGCAAAAAAGCTGGTCGGCGCGATCATCAGGATCCGATGACTTGACGCCTTACGCTGTGGATGAGTAGAAACGAAAGCGGGTGAATTCGGTGTGAGTGGGCGCGGCTGTTGTGTCGAGTGCATAAGGGCTAAGTCAGGTGTAGCTCACTGCATCCAACCCCCCCGATAGACAAGCGTTTTGACGCAGAGCCACAGTCCATGATTATAGCCAACCCGTCGCGGGGGCGCAAATCTATGGCGCTATGCGCCCCACGCCGCCGCCCGCCGCAGATCAGCCCAGTCGATCACCCGGCCAACGATCAACCCTAGCCCATAGACCAGCAGCCCCACGGCCCCACGAACTGGCCAGGGCATTGGTAGCCAGGCGGCTGCGCCATAGGCGACGATCGCCACGGGCAGCAGGGGCCAGTAGACGGTCAACGCCGCCACCCGACCGCGGCGAAGCCGCAGCAGCAGCACACCGGCCAGCACGCCCACCCCCTGGGCCGCCAGCGCCGCCCACGCCGACCCCACCGCGCCCCAAAGCCATGTCCCCGGCGGCAGCATCAAGGCCAGCGCTGCCACATGCAGCGCGGTCAAGACCAGCCCGCCGCGGGCGCGCTGCTGCACCAGCAGTTGGGTGACCGCGGCGGTTTCGAGAAAGAAGAGCGGCATGATCCAGATCAAGACACGCAGCACCGGGGCGCTGCCCGGAAAGTCTGCCCCGTAGAGCAGCGTCACGATCTCGCGGGCCGTCGCGGTGGTGACCACAGCCAGCCCCACACACGCCGATACCCCATAGCGGATGCTGCCCGTAGCCAGGCGGCGGTACTGATCCTGCGCCTGCGCCGAGAGGCGGCTGAGCGTGGGGTAGATCGCACGCCAGACGCTTTGAATCAACTTGACTGCCACGCGCAGCAGGTTGTACGCCGCGCTGTAAAGCCCTGCCACGGTCGCGCCGCTCACCAGCCCCACCAACAGAATATCAAGCCGCTGGAGCAGCACATCGGCCAGGGCCAGCCCTAGAAAGGGAAGCGCACGCCGCGCCAACGCCAGCCCCGTCATGGGCGCAGCCGCCTGCGGTGCGGTGAAGAAACGCCCGCGTGCCACCAGCCACAGCGCAGCCAGCGCCGAGATCACCTGCGCCAGCATCACCACCGCGGCCAACGCCACTACGTCCCCTCCCTGCCACAGCACGCCGATGCTCGCCAGGGCTGTCAGCAGATTGATCGCGCCCTCCACTCCCAGCACCAGTTCCATGCGTTCGGCGGCCTGGAAGATCGTTTCCCCTGCCGATAACACTGCGTAAAAGGGCCATGACGCCGCAATCCACCAGAGGGCAGGGCGCAGCGGTGACCC
>CAZYQJ010001037.1:0-1624 GCA_964649925.1 uncultured Litorilinea sp. | reverse complement strand
GTCGCCAGCCAGCGTCTGAATCAACCGTGTGACCGCGGCGCTGACGCCGGTGACATCACTGCCCCCGGCGAAGATCACGTTGTGGCCGGTCCCCCATGGGTCATGCACCGTGTGCAGCACATGGCCGCCCGGCCCGGGATAATGGGCGTCGGCGGCGATGTAGCGGCGCGCATAGAGCGGGGCCGCCAGACGATTGTCCATCAGATTGCCCAAGATCACCTGGGGGCGCGCCGCGGGCTGCCAGGGATCCAGTTCTTGATCCGTCTGTAAGGGCAGCAGCACGCCCGTGCGCGCCTGCACTGCCTGGCGGATTTTCTCGGCTTGGACGCGGTAGGCAGGCCGGTCGGGAATGACAAGGACGGCCAGGGGTGCGCCATCTTGCACCAGCGTGGTTTCTGGGAAGCGCGTTTTCGCGCGGTCAATAACGCGCCAGGAGGAATAGGCGCGATGTGGGGAAGCAGGCGAGATAGTCGGCACAGCACATACTCCCAATCCGGTGGTGTAAGCGGTCTAGTGGTTCACCTCGACCGTAAAGCTGACAGGTTGAGGCGACAGCGGCACGCTGAGGACGGCGGCGGCTTCTTCCAAGGGGCCTTCGCCTTGGGCTGCGTAGGGGTTAAAGGGTGAAACCGGCCAGTTGATCCGGCTGCCCTGGGGGAGTTGGACGCGCCATGCGCCATGTTCGACCCAGCCCCCGGCGGCGTTGGCTGTGATCTCCACTGCTGCGCCGCGCGTCTCCAACGTGGCCCCCGTTGCCGTACACAGCGGCGTGCCGGGGTGAGTTTTGAGGTGGATTTGCCCGACAGCGGCGGCACGATCCGGCCCCTGCAGGGTTAGGCGCAGTTGCCGTGGCCCTTCGACCGAGATCTGCAGACGGCATGCATGGTCACCATAGTGCAGGGTCACGCTGTCCTGGCCGTCGTTTGTCTGCAACTGCGCTGCGGTCGGGAGATATTGGCGGCCTTCACCCTCCCCCACCACAAAGGTGCTGAAGCTGGGTTGGCCCTTGGCATTGCCGCCCCCCGCGATCAGCCCGGTCGCCTCATGCCAAAGGCTGAGATAGTTTTGGCGATCCTGCCCCCAACGGCTTTCGACCGGGGGGGTCACGATGCCGCTGAGACAGGTGAACCAGCCGTCCTGGCGGCGCAGCAGCGCATGGCCGGGGTCGTGGATCAGATAGGCGGGTTGATCCTGTGGAATGGGCGCCTCCGCGCCGGAACCAAAGTGCTGCAGGACGGGCGCGAGCCGCGGGCTAAGGCCATAGTCGCCGCCCGCGATCTGGGGGCCATCTGGCGTCTGGTTATAGGTGAGATGGGGCAGAGGGTGCGCCGCCCGGTGCGCCAGCCAATTTCCCAGGAGGAAACGTGCAAAGCGCCGCCCCTGGGGAAAGAGGCTGAAGGCCGACAGCGCATGCAGATTCACAACATCATGGTATTTGACGCGCCCGTCGATCGTCTCGACAAGGCGTCCATCCGGATAGGTATAGCGGATGTGAAAATCGGTGGCGCGTTCCAAACAGGGCAGCACCGACTCATCCCGCGAGAAAAAGTAGTAGAGGCCAATGGCATGCACATAGACCGTGTTATACGATGTCGTGGGGCCGTGATGCTCCAGCCAATAGCCG
>CAZYQJ010001036.1:0-1638 GCA_964649925.1 uncultured Litorilinea sp. | reverse complement strand
TGTAGTTGACCGAGACGATGCCGATCTGCGGCGCGGTCTCACGGATCAACTTGTCCAGGTCGGTATAGTAGGGCACGTCCAGGCTTTCGCCCAGACGGCGCGCCGATGCCTCGCTGCGCCCCCAGATAGAGACCAACTCAACCTCGTGGGGCAGCGCGGCCACAATCGGGCCGTACAGATAGTCGGAGCGGCGCGCCGTGCCGATGATGGCGACGCGCAGCGGCGCGGTGGGTGGCATAGGCGGTTCGCTTTCTATGTCAGGTTACCAGGCGTAGGCTTCGGGGGCTTCGCCGCCGGGGCCGGGCCAGATTTCATCCAGCCGTTTAAGCGTGTCGGTGGAAAGCTCGATCTCGACGGCGCGCAGCGCGTCATTGAATTGATCCAGCGTGCGCGGGCCGATGATGGGCGCGGTGACGACCGGGTTGTGCAGCAGCCAGGCCAGCCCCAGGTTGGCAGGGCTTTCCCCCAGTTCCGCGGCCAGCCCTTCATAAGCCTCCAACTTCGGGCGCAGTTTCTCAATGCGCGCCTGGGCCTGCTCGCTGGCGCGGCGACCGGCAGCCGCCTTTTGCAGCGCTCCGCCCAGCAGCCCGCCCGCCAATGGACTCCACGGGATCAGCCCCACCCCGAAGTGGCGGCAGGCGGGAATGACCTCTAGCTCGATGGTGCGGGCGTTGAGGTTGTAGAGGCTTTGCTCGGAGACTAGCCCCAGGAAGTTGCGTTTTTCGGCAGCGAACTGCGCCAGCGCGATGTGTAGCGCGCCAAAGTTGCTGCTGCCCACATACAACACCTTCCCCTCGCGCACCAGTTGTTCCATCGCCTGCCAGATTTCCTCCCAGGGGGTGGACCGGTCGACGTGGTGCATCTGGTAGAGGTCGATGTGGTCCGTTTGCAGGCGGCGCAGGCTGTCCTCACAGGCTTTGCGGATGTGATAGGCGGAGAGGCCGCGGTCATTGACCCCTTCACCCATCGCGCCGTAGACCTTGGTGGCGAGTACGATGCGGTCGCGCCGCCCGCCCTGCGCCAGCCAGTTGCCGATGATCTCCTCGGTGTAGCCCAGCCGCACATCGCGGCCATAGCGGTTGGCGGTATCAAAGAAGTTGACGCCCGCATCCAGGGCGCGGTCCATGATCTGAAAGCTGTCGGCCTCGCTGGTGTGCGTGCCAAAGTTCATCGTGCCCAGACAGAGCCGGCTGACTTGCAGCCCAGTCCGTCCCAGATAGGTATATTGCATGATCGTCCTCCACGAAAGCTTATACTTTGCGAACAGCCTGGGCGCGGCGCTCGCTCATGTTCTTTTCCATCGATTCGGGATAGCGGTCGGGCAGGTGCGAGACGCGGTTGAGCGTCTCCAATGCCTCGCCTTCCAGCCGCCAGCCGCTTGCACCCAGGTTGTCACGCAGTTGGTCGGCGGTGCGTGCGCCCACAATCGCCGCGGTCAGCCCCGGCTGCTCCAACACCCAGCGGATCGCGACTTGCGCCGGGGTGCGGTTCAACGCCTGGCTGGTGTCCAGCAGCGTCTGGAGCGTTTCATCGGCGTTGGCGGCAAAGTACTGCTGAGGGTAAGCCCATCCTTCATCCGAGCGCGTGCCGGAGACGGTGCGTTCGCCGGGCGTGTATTTGCCGGTGAGAAAGCCGCCC
>CAZYQJ010001035.1:0-1638 GCA_964649925.1 uncultured Litorilinea sp. | reverse complement strand
TTGGGCGAGGTGGTGGACGCCCTGACCTTCTTGATCGACCATTACGACCGGGTAGATGAGATCACGGTCGAACAACTGATGCGCTTTGTCAAGGGGCCGGACTTCCCCACCGGGGGGATCATCTACCGCTTCCGTGATGAAAAGAGCGACGAAGATGTAGACGTGATCGCTCAGGGGTATTCGGTGGGCCGCGCCCGGCTGATTGTCCAGGCCAAGGCGCACTTTGAGGAGATGAGCCGCGGGCGCAGCCGGATCGTCATCACCGAACTGCCCTACCAGGCCAACAAGGCCGCGCTGACCGAGCGTATCGCCGGGCTGGTGCGCGACGGCAAAATCGAGGGCATCACCGATTTGCGTGACGAAAGCGACCGCACCGGAATGCGCCTGGTGATCGAGTTGACGCGCAATGTCGATCCAAAGGATGTGCTGGCGGAGTTGTTCAAGCAGACGCCGCTGCAGCAGACCTTTGGCATGCAACTGCTTGCACTGGTGGACGGCGAGCCGCGTACCCTGAGCCTGAAGCGGATGCTGCACCTCTTTATCCAGCACCGCGAGGAGATCATCCGCCGCCGATCCGAGTTTGACCTGCGCCGCGCCCGCGAGCGCGCCCATATCCTTGAAGGGTTGCTGCGTGCCCTGGACATCCTGGACGAGGTGATCGCCACCATCCGCCGCAGCCAAAGCGTCGAAACCGCGCGCCGGAACTTGGTGAAGAACTTCGAGTTCACCGAGATCCAGGCGCAGGCCATCCTTGATATGCAGTTGCGCCGTCTGGCCGCGCTGGAACGGCGCAAGCTTCAGGACGAGTACAAGGACGTGCAAAAGCAGATTGCCTATTTGGAAGATCTGCTGGCGCATCCGGCCAAGATCCTGGCGGTGATCAAGGCCGACCTGCTGGCGATCAAGGAGAAGTACGCCGACCCGCGGCGCACGCAGATCGTCGACCGCACCAAGGGCACGCTGACCGCCACCGACCTGCTGCCGGACCAGGAGGTTTGGGTCACCGTGGGCAGCAATGGCGAAGTGCGCCGCCAGGATACGGTGCGCCTGAGCGCCACGGCGCTACGCCAGATCGGCAAGGGCGGCGATGTGGCGCTGCTTACGGCCAACACGCGTGACTTCCTCTACCTCTTTGCGCGTGATGGCCGCTGCCGCCGGGTGGCAGTCCATGAACTGCCGCGCGATGGGGGTGCCAAGCACCTGGCCGAACTGACCGAATACAGCCGCCGCGACGAGATCACCGCTGCACTGGCGCTGCCGCGCGGTGTGTCAAGCGCAGCCCAGGGCTATCTCTTGTTGGTGACCGAGCAGGGCATGGTCAAGCGCATTACGCTGGCCGATTTTATGGCGGCAGCCGCGACCGATCCCGTGGTGATCAGTGTGGACGAAAAAGACCGGCTGCGCTGGGTACTGCCCACCACCGGCGACCAGGAGGCAATTCTGGTGTCGGCGCAGGGACAGGCCATTCGCTTTGTCGAATCGGATGTGCGCAGCATGGGGCTGGCCGCGGGGGGTGTAGGCGGCATCAAACTCAAAGGCAACGACCGGGTAATCCATGCAGCGGTTGTCGACGCGCAGGGTGAACTGCTGACCATCACTGCCCAGGGCTATGCCAAACGGTCGCCGCTGGCGCAGTAT
>CAZYQJ010001034.1:0-1642 GCA_964649925.1 uncultured Litorilinea sp. | reverse complement strand
GCAGCCTTGGCGATCAACTCATGCATTTCGAGATCAGCCTGGGCAAAGGCGGCGTGATCGTCCACCAGTTCAATCGAGCGGGCGATGCACTTATCCAGGGCGGCGAGTTCCTCATCGGTGATGCGTGTGGCGGCCAGGGCGACGATCCCCGGCTCCAGGATGCGCCGCGCCTCGAACAACTGCAAAAAGGTGGCGTCGGTCAGCGCAAAGACGAAATCCAAATGCGCCATCAGGAGATCCGGCTCCAGCGACGTAATATAGGTTCCATCCCCCTGGCGGATCTCGATGATGTTCATGATGGCGAGGGCGCGCAATGCCTCACGCAGCGAAGGGCGGCTGACCTGCATCATGGCCGCCAACTCGCGCTCTGGCGGGAGTTTGTCACCGGGGCGCAGTTCACGCTCGCGAATCAGCGACAACAGATTGTCCACAATGTCTTCAGAGATGGAACTCTTCTTGAACGTGCCGAATAACGAATCTGAATCCTGGGATCTCATGGAGCGCATTCTATCCTTATATTTGTATACTCTATGGCTATTCTGTCCTTTATATCACCCGTGTGCAAACCGCGCGGGGTACACGGTCTGCACACGGTAGAAAGATCACATGCTTAGGAGAGTGGTTCTGGCGCAGCCGGGTCGATGGCGTTGCGAGCGCGCAGGTCGGCCCAAAGCGCAGATGGAATGACCGCGTGCAGCGCATCGATATTTTGGCGCACTTCGTCCTGCGTCCTCATGCCGATCACCAGCGACGACACCGCAGGGTGGGCCCTGGCAAACTGCATGGCCGCAGCGTGCAGCCGCACCCCATGATGCGCGCAGTTGGCCTCAAGTTTGGCGGTGCGTTTTAGGATATCCGGGTGCGGTTCGCGGTAGTTGTGCCGCGCCCCGTCTATGGCCCCTGTCGCCAGGATGCCGGAGTTGAAGACCCCGCCCAGCAGCACGCCGATCCCTTTTTCCCCACACAAATCCAGAAACCCAAGCGAACCCTGCTCCAGCAGCGTATAGCGACCGGCGAGCAGAAAGCAGTCGAAACCGCCGTGACGCGCAAAACGCGCCAGCGCCTGCCACTGGTTCATGCCTGCACCGATGGCGCGGATCACCCCCTGATCGCGCAGGTCGGCCAGCGCGGGCAGCGTTTGATCCAACGCCTCATCCAGATGGTTGTCAGGGTCGTGAATATGCAGGATATCCACGCGGTCGGTGTGCAACCGCTGCAGGCTGCCCTCCAGGCTCCGCATCACGCCATCGCGGCTGTAATCAAAGCCCATCGTGCCCTGCGCCGGGTCCAGCACACGCCCGACCTTGGTGGAGATCAGGTACTGCTCGCGCGGCACACCTTGCAAGGCCCGGCCGATCATCGTCTCGGCCAGCCCTGCGCCATAGAGCGGCGCGGTGTCGAACAGGCGGATCCCCTGATCGAACGCAAAACGGATTACATCTGGCAGGGTCTCATCATGGGTGGTCTGGTACAGCCCGGCAATCGGCGCGCTACCAAAGCCTAACACAGGGACGGCGATCCCTGAACGGCCAAGTTCGCTCGTCGCTATCATCGGCGCTCGCTAGTTCTCCAGTTGCGTGAGGTCAATTTGGCCCTGATCCACCAGTTGCCGGAACATGCCGACCGTCTCGTCAATCGCTTC
>CAZYQJ010001033.1:0-1644 GCA_964649925.1 uncultured Litorilinea sp. | reverse complement strand
AGTGGTTTACGGGCAACATCGGCTTTCATCACATCCACCACCTCAGCCCGCGCATTCCCAACTATCACCTGCAAAAATGCCACGATCAGAACCCCCTGCTCCAGCGCGTGACCCATCTGACTATCGGCAGCAGCCTGCGTACGGTGTCGTTGGCGCTGTGGGATGAGGAGAAGCAGCGTCTTGTGACCTTCCGCGAGGCTTTGCAAATAACCCCCGCAACGATGCGCCATCCAGCGAGTTAAACTCCGGCAACATCGCAGCAACAGTGTTCAGAACGTCGCCTTGCTAAAGTTTCCGGCAAGCGGACGTGCGCCCGGCACAGTGTAGAGCCGGGAAGCCATCACAAACCCAAATCAGCAGCGGACGCAACCTGGAAAGGGCCTTTTGTGCCCAGTGGGTTGCGTCACTTTTTTTGCTGCCCGCCACGATTTAGATCAGGCGCGATCAAGAAAGGAGCGTGACAACCACTTTTCGCTCGCCGTATCGCCAGGATTGAACGCGTTGACGATACGGCAGCCATAACGAAATCGCACCTCAGTACAAGTGTACCGAGTTTTTGGGGGCAATTTCGCCCTTTAATTGTCACTCGATCTGTGGTATTACCTTTGTATTGAATATGTTCAGTCTCCGACTCGAATTAAACCTGTTGTCGAAGGAACGGATTATGCTGGATCACTTACATCTGACCGCTTTTGAAACGTTTGCACTATGGGCAGTGCTAGGGGTGTCCATCCTTGGGCTGCTCTATGCGCTGTTCCTGCGCAACCAGATCATGAACGAGGACAAAGGCACCTCGTTGATGCAAGATGTCTGGAACGCGATCAAGGCAGGCGCTAACGCCTACCTGGGAAAACAGCTTCGCACGATTCTCCCCTTTATTGTCGCTCTAACCGTCCTACTCTTTCTCAGCGTCTATATCGTCCCCCCCAGCCGGGAAGCCGTCGAACGCTTCCCGAATTTGAATGAAGACCAATTGCGTATGTGGATGGGCATTGGCCGCGCCGTTGCGTTTGTCATGGGTGCGGTGTTCAGCCTGGCGATTGGTCAGATCGGGATGCGTATGGCGGTCGAGGCGAATGTGCGTGTGGCTGCCGAGGCGCGCAACAGCTTTGGCGGCGCGCTGCGCATCGCCTATCGCGCCGGGACCATCACCGGGATGTTGACCGATGGTCTGGGCCTCTTCGGTGGGACGATCATCTTTATGTACTTCGGTATTGCCGCGCCGGATGCGCTGCTAGGCTTTGGCTTTGGCGGCACGCTGCTTGCGCTCTTCATGCGCGTGGGCGGCGGCATCTATACCAAAGCGGCGGATGTCGGCGCTGACCTGGTCGGCAAGGTCGAGCAGGATGTCCCGGAGGATGACCCGCGCAACGCCGCGGTGATTGCCGACCTGGTCGGCGACAACGTGGGCGACTGCGCCGGTATGGCCGCCGATATCTTCGAATCCTACGAAGTGACCATTGTCTCGGCCCTGATCCTGGGGTTGAGCCTGATGGCGTACGCCACCGGCGATATCCACTGGATCATCTACCCGCTGTTGGTGCGCGGCATCGGCGTGCTGGCCTCCATCATCGGGACCTATCGGGTTCGCTCGGATCAGCAGGAATCGGGCGACGCCATGGCGCACATCTTCCGTGGCTTCCT
>CAZYQJ010001032.1:0-1651 GCA_964649925.1 uncultured Litorilinea sp. | reverse complement strand
CTTCTCCGCAAAAGCAGCGGGCGGCATATGGCCCAAACTGCTATGCGGCGATGGTCAATGCTCATAGAAATGCCGCCTTTCGGCTATGGTGAGTGGGGAGGCCACAGGAATCAGGCGGTGGCGAGTACTTCAGCCTCGACGCGGCGCATCAAGTCGGCGATGCACACGGGTTGGCCGGTACGGCTGCTCTCGATGGCGGCGTGGGAGATAGCGGCGGCGTGGAGAGCAGAAACTCTCGACACCCACTAGCGTCAAACCCGCCGGTGCCTACATGGATCACTCGATAGGCCATGTCACTCTAGCTTCTTTGTGTCAGTGCGGTCAGACCACCGTCGACGTTGAGACAAGCGCCAGTGACATAGGATGACTCGTCGCAGGCCAGGAACAGAATGCCATAGGCGATCTCGCGCGGCTTGGCCAGACGCTTGAGGATGCCTGGGCCGTTGGGATGGCGTTCGGTCACGCTCTCGTCTAGCTGTCGCCCGGCGGCCTGTGCCCGTTTGATATGAAAGTCGGTCAACGTGGGCCCGGGCAAAATGGCATTGACGCGGATGTTTGCCTCGGCGTGGTCACAGGCCATTGAGCGGGTCAGTGCGGCCAATCCGGCCTTGGAGGCATCATAGAGAGCCATGCCTTTGCGCCCGGCTACGGCATTGGCCGACGACACGTTGACAATGCTGCCGCCGCCATTCTGCTCCATCAGCGGGATCAGGTACTTGGCAGTGAGACCCGGCGCCTTGAGGTTGACTGAAAGGATAAACTCCCAATCTTGCTCCGTCATGTCGGTAACAGGCCCCCACACACGCACCCCTGCGTTGTTCACCAATACGTCGACGCGGCCAGCCAGAGCGCGGCAAAAGTCAGCCAGCCGGCGACTGTCCGCTTCGCTGGCCAGTTCGATCTGGATGCTGTGCGCCTGCGGCCCGCCGCGCGCAGCAATCATGTTGGCAGTGTGTTGGGCAGCCTCCAAATCCCGGTCGGCGATAATGACGCCCGCACCTTCTTCGGCAAAAAGCAGGCAAGTCTCGCGACCGATGCCGGAACCACCGCCAGTCACGACGGCTACCTTATCCTGAAGTCGCATAGGGCCCCTCTCCTTTGCTGCTGGTCATGGTGATGCCTTGAACGAAGTAGCGTTGGAAGGAAAAGAAGACGGCGATGCATGGCAGCATCATGATGATAGAGATCGCCATCATCCAATGCCATTCGGTAGAATCGGCCTCGCGCAGTTGCGAAAGCCCCAAGGCAGGGTCTTCTTGTTTTGTGAGTTCAGATAGATCCTCATAAAGATGAAGCATATACACCGTGGTCGCATTGGCCGGACCGTCGCGTGTCATCACATAGACATTTGTAAAGATCAGGGTGGACTTGACGGCCATTCCCTACTACGTGCGCGCTAACCGCGGTCGTACCCGGATGAAGGTCTGGATACCGTTCCATCCGGGGTAGGTCAACAGCAAATCACCGCTGCAGGCAGCGCGGTTGCCGTCGTAAAGAGCCGCCGCCAGTCGGGAACAATCACGTTCAGCCCAAGGATCGAGTCTGTCCAAGCCGTTCGTCCCCAGGGGCGAACGACCGTAAAGATAGAAAGGGTATCCTTACCTTGCTTCACGTCAAAGAAGTAGGTAGTTCCACCGGCTTTGGCCATTTT
>CAZYQJ010001031.1:0-1652 GCA_964649925.1 uncultured Litorilinea sp. | reverse complement strand
AAATCAACCAGCGCGAGACCAAGCTTGAGCAACGAGCAGCCAAACTGGCTACGATGGAAGAAGAGTGGACGGTCGAACTGCAAAAGGTAGCGGGCATGTCGCAGGAAGAAGCGCAGCAAGTCCTGTTGCAGCGAGTAGAGCAAACATCGCGCGCTGAGATGGCACGCACTATCCGCGAGGTGGAGGCCGAAGTCTCGGAAGAAGCCGACCGCCGCGCCCGTGAGATCATCACGCTTGCCATCGAACGTCTTGCCAGCGAGCATGTTTCGGAAAGCGCTGTCAGCAGCGTCGACCTGCCTTCGGATGAGATGAAGGGGCGCATCATCGGCCGCCAGGGGCGTAACATCCGCACCATCGAACAGGCCATTGGCGTGGACCTGGTGGTGGATGATACCCCCGAGGCGATCATCATCAGCAGCTTTGACCCCATCCGCCGCGAGATCGCGCGCATGGCGTTGAGCAAACTGGTCGCCGATGGCCGCATCCACCCCACGCGCATCGAGAAGGAAGTGGAGCAGGCCCGCCATGAGATCGACCGCATGATCCTGGAGGCAGGCGAGCAGGCGACGATTGAGACGAACACCCAGGGGCTGCACCGCGAGATCCTCAAACTGCTGGGGCGGCTCAAGTTCCGCACCAGTTACGGGCAGAATCAACTCTATCACGCCACCGAAACGGCGCACATCGCCGCCATGATCGCCAGCGAACTGCACGCCAACGTCAAGGTGGCACGGCTGGGCGGCCTGCTACATGATATCGGCAAAGCCGTCAGCCATGAAGTGGAAGGCCCGCACGCCATTGTGGGCGCGGAGATCGCCAAACGCTACGGTGTCAACGAAACCGTGGTGAACTGCATTGCCAGCCACCACGGCGAAGTGGAGCCGCAATCGGTCGAAGCCGTGATCGTGGCTGCTGCCGATGCCATCAGCGGGGCGCGGCCTGGCGCACGGCGTGAAAGCCTGGAGACCTATATCAAGCGGGTCACCGAGTTGGAGGAGATCGGCAACAGCTTCAACGGCGTCAGCCAGACCTTCGCCATCCAGGCAGGCCGCGAGATCCGCGTCATCGTACGCCCCGATACGGTCGACGACCTAGCTGCCATCCAACTGAGCAAAGACATTGCCAAGAAGATCGAGGACAACCTGCAGTATCCGGGGCAGATTCGCGTGACCGTCATCCGCGAGACGCGCGCGGTGGATTACGCCAAATAAGCGCCCCACCCGAGAACGACCAGTGCCTGCCCTTGTTCGGGGCAGGCACTTTTGTTTGGCGATAGAAATTGCGTTGCTGTCTAGGTGCAATTTGTGGTAGAATCGTGCGTCAGAACGACACCCCGGCACTCCAGACGGCGCGCTGGAGCGCAACCACCACACTTCTAGGGTATGGAGGAACCCTATGCACCCCACGCTGCTTTACTTGCTGGCGATTCCGCACACTTTCTTTACCTCTGGCGGAAATTGCGTATCCATTTTGCAACCCTTTCGTCAATATTGTATGACAACCATTGGTCGACGCGGCGTAAATCAGCTAAGGCACACCGCCTAAGATGGACAGTTTGACAGACAGGAGGCAAATTCCATGGCCGAACTCATCAAAGTATCTGCCCAATCTCGCTCTACCGCCGTCGCCGGCGCAATTGCAGGTGTCATGCG
>CAZYQJ010001030.1:0-1653 GCA_964649925.1 uncultured Litorilinea sp. | reverse complement strand
CCGGCAGCGAGACGCGAACCGAGCCAGTCTCCATGAACACCACGGATGCCGCCGCCGCCGAGGCGGCGGTTGTCGTTAGCCCTCCGGCGTCTGTGCGCATCTCACCCATCCCTGCACCTGCCGCGGTGTGGACGCAGGTAGGCGATACGCTGGAGGTCTTTGGGCCGGAGGCAGATGGCGCATATCACAGCCCGATCACGGTCACCGGGCTGTCACAGACCTTTACCGGCAACGTGGCTGTCTCGCTGGTAGGTGAGGATGGGAATGTGCTGGCGGAGCGAGCGACCATGGGCGGGGTGCCCGAAGCGGCTGCCTTTTTCCATACCTATCTGCGTTTTACGGTGGACGAGCCGGTTTCCGCTCAGTTGAACGTGGTGGATATGGATATGGCGGATGGGACGGTGGTGGCCCAGGTCTCTGTGCCGGTGACCTTGCTGCCCGGCCAGCGTTTTGTGGATGTGACCTACCCCGCGGTAGGCGAGATCGTGTGCGGTTCGCTGGCTGCCAGCGGCTATTCCAACACCTTTGAAGCCAATGTCGTGGTGGAAGTATGGGATCGCGACGGCGCGACGATGTTGGATCAGGTTCCGGCGATGGGCGGCGCGTATGGCGTCTATCGGGATTTTGCGGCATCGCTGGCCTATACCCCCGCAGAGAGGCCGGAAGCGCTGCTGTTGGCCGCCTATGAGAGTGACGCCAGCGGGCGTTATCCGCACATTGACCGGGCCGTCGTCCCCTTCACCCTCTACCCCGCAGACAGCGACGCTTGCGACGCTGCAGGGCTGTAGTTAGCAGTCAGTTGTCAGTAGCCAGTGGTCAGTTGCAGAAGCGAATCTTAGCATCCCATCTGCCTACTGCCCTTCTTCCCCTACCCCCTATCTACTGCAGCCAACACCCCGGCAATAAACCCCTGCATCCGTTCGAAGTGTGACCCCTGCCAGTAGACCTGGCCGCAGTTGCTGCACTGCTGAAAATCATCGTAATAGCGTTTGGTCTTGGGTTCGAGTTGATCCAGGACGGCGGCTTTGGCGACGGGCACAAGCACCCCGTTGCAGTTGGGGCAGCGCTGCCACAGCCGGATCTCGTCGCGCAGGCGGTAGCGGCGCAAGATGCCCACCAGTTGATCGGCGGGTGTGTGGCTGCGCACACAGTGGCCGTATAACACCTGTTTGCGTTTGAGCAACCCGCGGTCGCGCGTGAGCAGCACGCGCCCCTGCGCCGCGGCGAGTTGCGCCAGGGTGGCGTCGTCGTAGTCATTGCGGTAGAGCGCATCAAAGCCGAACAGGCGCAAATAGGAGGCCAGCCGTCCCAGGTGCGTATCCAGCACAAAGCGGATGGGCCGCGGCAGCGGCGGGCGCAGGGGCAGCAGCGGCGGCGCGTCGGGCAGCGCGTCCAGCGGATAGACCTGCACCTGGTCGCCAGTCTGGAGCCGGTAGGCGAAATCCACGCTCTGCCCGTTCACCACGATCTGTTCGACTTCGGGATGGGGTACGCCCAGCGCTTCGATGGGGTGTTTGACCGCGGGCGCGTCATCCAGCACATAACGGATGGGCCGGTGATGCTGTGCATTGGGCAGAAAGTCGTTGAGGTCGCCGTAAAAGACAAACGTGGCGGCAGGTGGGTGGGTGGCGTGGTTGGGTTGGACACTCATAA
>CAZYQJ010001029.1:0-1657 GCA_964649925.1 uncultured Litorilinea sp. | reverse complement strand
GCATCGAGTATGTGGGCGAAAAACAGACGTATGACCTGGAGATTGCAGAGACTCACAACTTCATCGCCAACGATATCCTGGTCCACAACAGCCACGCCGCCGACTATGCGGTCATCTGTGTGCAGACTGCCTATCTCAAGGCCCACTATCCCGTCGAATACATGGCCGCGCTGCTCCTGGTGGAGCGCGATAAGACCGAGAAGGTGGTCAACTTTATCAACGAATGCCGCCGCATGGGCATCGACGTGCTGCCGCCTGATGTCAACTACAGCGGCATGGACTTTGAGATCCAGGCCCGCCCTGCCGACGCCGAGCCAAACGCCCAGCGTGACCCGCATCTGGGCTATCCATTCCCAGTGCCGCCCGACAGCGCCATCCGCTTTGGCATGGCCGCAGTCAAAAACGTGGGCGAAGCGCCCGTCCAGGCCATCCTGGCGGCACGCGAAGAAGGCGGCCCCTTCACCAGCCTGGAGGACTTCTGCGACCGCGTGGATCTGCGCCAGGTGGGCAAGCGCCCGCTGGAATGCCTGATCAAGGTGGGCGCGTTCGACCGCTTTGGCAAACGCAGCCAACTGCTCGACGCCATCGACCAGATGGTAGCGCACTCTGCCGCAGTTCACAGCGCGCGAGAGAGCGGCCAGCTTTCGATGTTCGACTTGCTTGGCGCTTCGGCAGCCGCTGAGGTCTCGCCCATTCGCCTGGCGGACTTGGAGGAAGTCAAAGGCAAGGAAAAGCTGCAGTGGGAAAAGGAATTGCTGGGCGTCTATGCCATGAGTCACCCGCTCAGCCATGTGAGCGTAGACCTGGCGAGTGTGGTCACCTGTCCTTGCAATGCCCTGGACGAACGCTATAACGGCAAGAACGTGATGCTGGCCGGTATGATCGCGGGAGTGCGCACGATCAACACCAAGAAGGGCGACCAGATGGCCTTTGTCCAACTGGAGGACATGCAGGGCCAATGCGAGGTCGTCGTCTTCCCGCGCACCTATGCCGAGGTCAAGGAACTGCTGGTGCCAGACAACATCGTGGTGGTCAAAGGCAAGGCGCAGACCCGCGAAGGGCAGACCAGCCTGCTGGCCGACAGTTTCCAGACCTATGTAGACCAGGCCCGCAGCGCCGACGATGTGAGCGAATATCAGAAACCGCTGCTGGATGTCGGCCCCACCATCAATGGGGTGCGCATCGACGATAGTCTAGAGGAGAATGGGGTGGACAATTCCTCAATGATGGGCGGCTTCCCAGGGGATGACAATGATGACGATGGCCCCATTGGCGAGGTCAACCCCTTTGCCAATGAGCCGCCCAGTTGGCTGCGTGACGAAACTACTGCCGCGCCGGAAGAACCCGCGCCCGACAACCCCTACCTGCATGAATCGCGCAGCCTGCGCGATGAGGACGACAACGCGCCCATCCCGCTGCCCAAGACGCTGGCGGAATCCCCTCCGGCTGAAGAGCCTGCGCCCGACAACCCGTATCTACACGAATCGCGTAACCTACGCGATGAAGATGCCAACCTGCCGATCCCGCTGCCCCAAGGGATGGATGCGCCGCCCGATAATCTACTGGCGGAGACACCCGCCGCGGCAGCGCCCGCCGATCCGCCCGCAGACAGCCAGCTCCAGGAGAGCCACACGAACGGCAGCCATCCCAATGGCAA
>CAZYQJ010001028.1:0-1663 GCA_964649925.1 uncultured Litorilinea sp. | reverse complement strand
CGCGTGCATCCGCCACCCAGGCGGTATCGCCTTTGTCCAAAGCCTTGACCCGCTCTAACTCATAGTAGCCCTCGGGGTTATCGGGGTCAGCGGCGCGCAGCCCATCGATCAGCACCGGCAGCCCGCTTGCTTCCAACATCTTCATCATCATTGACGTGCCGGAGCGGGGCAAGCCGGAAACGACAATCACCGGCGCGGAGGCATCAGTTGGCCCGGCAGAAGGATTGCCAAACAACTTGTTGCGTATCTGTTTCATGGAGTTCTCGCTATTCCTGAGGACGACTCTTCGGGCTATTCTTCCCAAGGGATGACCAAGAGATATTTTGCCATATCATGGGCAAGGGCGTGGTGTTCGTCGTCGATGGCGATCAGGAGGGGACCTTCGAAGGGGGCGCGCTCGCGCAGCGTGATGCGGGCGTTGGGGTAAAGGCCCAGCGTGCCCAGGTAACGCAGCCGTTCCTCATCCTGCATCAACACGCGCACCAGGCGGTACTCCTGATGCAGATCGGCATTGGTGAGAGGAATGCCGCTCCTGGTTTCAATCTGCCCCTTTTTTGTGGGGATGGGGTCGCCGTGCGGGTCCACGCGCGGGTTGCCCAGCGCGGCAGCAATGGCATCCTCCAGCGTTTCGCTGATCACATGTTCCAGCCGTTCGGCCTCGGCATGAACAAGGTCCCAGGGCAGTTTGAGTTCTTGGTGAAGGTAGAGTTCGAGCAGCCGGTGGTGGCGCAAGACTTCGAGGGCGACGCGTTCCCCGGCTTCGGTCAGGCGGATGCTCTGGTAGGGTTCGTATTCCACCAACGACAGTTCGGCCAGCCGCTTGATCATGTTGGTGGCCGAGGCGGGCGAAACCTCCAGATGATTCGCCAGCGCCGAGTTGGTCGCCTCGATCCCCTGAGAGTTCAGCAGATAGATCGCTTTGATGTAGTCCTCGTGCGCCGCGGTCAGAGTCTTTTGCTCACCTAAAGAATAAGCTTTAGCCATAGATAAATTTTAGCAGCGCCCGGCCTCGTTGTCAACACCCTCATGTATTTGCTTCGATGTCCTGGCAGACCTTTTCGCACAGGGCGAGCAGACGGGGCTTCCAGCGCGTGTAGAGGTCCAGCGGGTCAATCCAGTTGACGCGGTAGGGGTCTGCCGCCATCTGGGGCAGTTCCATGCTGCTGTCGTCCGCCACTTTGAGCTGCGCCTCGCGACCGGGCAAGTGGCCGTACTGCCCTTGCAACACCACTAACGGCGGAATGCGGTAAACCGTTTCATGCTGCCAGCGGCTGATTTCGCCAAAGAAGAGCCGCAGCGGATGGTAGCGACGGTGGACGGTGGGGGCGACCAGCACCAGTTGATGCCAGAAATCGCTGTTGCTAAAGGTGCGGTCGTTGCGCTCGATGGGCAGTTGGTAGAGTACCGCCAGGGCCACCGCGCAGCTATCGAGCAGGGCTTTGCAGGCGGCGAGAAATCCAAGCAAAAATGAGCGGGTGAGGATGGCGGCTTTCTCGTCCTCGCTGCGCTGGATGGAGTTGCGTTTGCGGACATCCGCCAGCAAAAAGGCGTACATTTCGACATCGGCCATGCGCCCGCAGACGCTTTCGGCCAGCAGCACCGATGGGTGGGCGTAGATGTCCTGCGCGAAGGCCAGTCGCTCTTCAAAGAATTCGTCCAGCTT
>CAZYQJ010001027.1:0-1664 GCA_964649925.1 uncultured Litorilinea sp. | reverse complement strand
AGTACATGGTGTCTTGCCGTAACGGTAACGATAGAGCACTTGGTTGAAGCTCATGCTGCCCATTTCGTCGCCGCCACCTTCCGTCATACGGTAGCTGGTCTGCGGGCTGCCCTTGCCCCAGTGCGAGTCGGATTCCTGCAGCTTCCAGTCACGCAGGAGCTGCTTGCGGTCTTTCCAGTTTGCGGAAAGCCCCGCCGAGGTCAGCATGGCTTCATGCCTCTCCTGGATGTAACTTGCAGGTACGTTGCTCCCTAGTCCGTCATCCCAGATGGTAAGCGCAGCATCCAGCCATATATCCAGTTCGGGAGTGTCCTTGTTGATGATGGGCACTCCGCGATGAGCTTGATAGGCCGAGTAATAGGCTTTCCAATCCCGTGCCAACCAAGCGAGCGTATTAGCCTCTACTTCACCCGTAACACCATCGATCGGGTTACGTCCTGAATTGATACCGTTATCATTACCGTTGGTGGTCGTGACCAGGTTCCTGGCCTGGTACCGTCGGACCATGCCTTCCATGGATACATGGCCAGCTTCGCAGGTGTTGCCAGTCCAGCCTGCGTAATACACGTCACGCCGATTCGCGTCTGTCCCTTGACATGTCTTCGTCCAGCCCCTTGTACCACCACGGTCGGAGTTGATCCTTGCACCGGAGTAGCCGCTGTTCGGGTTATCCGCGTTAGTGGGGTACTGCGGACTCAATCCCAGCTGCCAGAGCATGGTCTCAAGCATGCGCACGTCTTCGCCTTCGAGCGCCTTTTCACCTTCAGTTTCGGGCGGGCCGAGCGGGCGGCTGACCACATGAAACGTTTTCTCCACGGGCGGGTTCTGGGGTTTGCCCGGCACTTCATAGGTCGCGGTGACCGTGCCGATGGCGTGAAGGTTCGTGGTCCAGTCCTGGGGTTCCCAGTAGATGTAGTTGTTGCCGTTCTCGACGCTCTTGGGGACGTTGGCGCCGGCGTTTGTGCAGCCGTCGGGGTTGCCCACTTCGCTGCCGCTGACGCCATAGCGCTCACAGAACCGGCCGTCCTGGTTGAAACGCCACTCGAACTTCGGATTGATGGCACCGCTCGGCAGGTCGAGCTGGTATCGGAGACGGTAGCCGCCCAGCACGCGATAAAGCGCAGGGGCGTCGGCATCGGCCGGCGCCGGCTTCACCTGGAATGCGCCGCCCGGGTATTCGAACACGACCTTCATTCCCGGCTGGCGGTTGCTGCCCCACAGGACGTTGGCAATGTCGGTGTTGAGGTACAGCGCGAGGGTGAGTGCACCGTCGCCGCTTTCCAGGGCGGCCTGTATCTCTTCCGGCGACAACTCGATCGGTTCCACGGCGCATGATTGCGCGCCATCGGCGTGCGGCACGCAGAGCACATGCTCGCCCAACCCGAGGCGCAGCAGCAGTTCGCGCATCGGTCCCATGAGCGGCAACGGATCGAAGTTGCCGCTGAGGACGTCGTAGATGATCCGAGCGAGTGCTTCGGTGTCGAGATCGATGCTGCTGCCGCCGCCGAGGAGGTCGTGCTCCCGCGTGTTGCCCTCTTCGCCCTGCCTCAGGACGAGTGATTCAAGATCCAGCACGCTGAACTGCATCTCCGGGCGATACAGCCAACGATAGACGCCAGGGGCGTCGGGATCGTGCTGCTGCGCCTGGCGCGTGGCGGGCACGT
>CAZYQJ010001026.1:0-1678 GCA_964649925.1 uncultured Litorilinea sp. | reverse complement strand
ATCGACGTCCAGCGGACGCTACGCCTCCTGCGCGATCCCAGCCACTGGCGCGCCATCGACCTGGACGCGGACGGGGACGATGAGTTCATCGCCTGGGTGGGCGACTACATCAACGCCGCGGGCGAGCCCATGAGCATGGACGGCGCCACCGGCAATCGCGCGTGGACGATCATCGAACGGCTCGGAGAGGGACCCGATTTTCAGTATCGGGTGGTGACGAGCGGCTATGGCTTCACGCCCGACGTCCTGCCCACCCGCGACAACGGCTGGTCGGATCTGCTGACGGGCGGTGACGCGGGCGGCAAAGCCGGCGCGCTCACACTCCTCCGGTATGACGGATCGGCCTATCAAGGCGCATGGAGTACATCAGTTGAAGGTCTTGGCGACCCCTGCTTCATCCCCCAGGCGGTTCCGATCGACACACGGCACGTGGTAAGGGGCTTTCTGGAAGCACGCTTTGGCCAAGCGGTGCCCGAGTTTCAGGTGCTGGACGGCGCAGCCTTCAGCGGAGATTTCGACGGCGACGGCCTGGACGACCTGATGCTCCAGATCAACCGCATACAGGTCGGCGATACGGAAATCGGCCTGCAGCACGACGCGAGCGCGCAGCGCCCGAACTTTGCCTACTTCGCCTCGATACGTCGCGCCGGCGGCTTCCGCCTCAAGCCGGTCTTCACCGCTCCCAACCACGGCCCCCTGCACATGCCCATGCATGGCGAGAATGAGACTCTCTGCTTCATCACGCAAACCACGGACGACGCCGGCAAACTGCGCCAGCACACCTGGACCGTCCGCGCGGGGAAACTGATACCAACGAAGTGACAATACGCTGGCTACGTGCAGACCGGTGATGACCCGGGCTTCGGGGCCGCCGCCAGGGCAGCCAGGTCCTGGACGCGATCCGCCAGGACGGATCGGTCGCTGTGGCACGCTTCGAATGCTGCCGGCAGGGCTTCACGACGGGCTGAGGCCCGAACCCCGTCTATCAGCAGCGACCCAAGCCGATGCGCCATGCTGCCGAGGCTGATCCGCTGCGGATTGAGCACATCGATCAGGATGGCACACGCCCGCCCCAGGTAGTCCGCCAGTTCACCGACAATCGCCTGCGCAACCGCATCTCCAGCCAAGGCTGCGTCGCCCACATCGAGACCGGTGAGGCGCTCAAGCGGTATCGCATCCAGCGAACTGGCGGTATGCGACTCTTTCAGGCGCAGGCGCGCCAGCGCCGCCAGGCCCGTCCCGCTGGTCAATCCCTCGACGCTTCCCGCCTTGTGATATCCCACCGGCCCCAGGGGCAGCAGGCGCACATGGCCGATCTCCCCGGCCAGGTCACAACTGCCGCGCAGCAGTTGTCCGTTGGCGATGACGCCGGCACCCTTGCCGGTGCCGCAGGTCAGATAGACCAGGTTGTCCACTGACCGGTTCAGCCCCCACCGCCACTCCGCCAGCACGGCTGCATTGGCATCGTTCTCCAGCGCGGCAGGAATGCCCAACGCGTCGGCAAAATACTGCACGACAGGCACGCGGTCCCAGCCGGGGAGATTCGGCGGCGAGAGGATCAGCCCCGACCTGGTCGACAAGGGCCCGCCGCACGAGATCCCGCAGGCCGCGACCGCTCCGCCCTCGCCGGCCAACCTCATCGCCAGTTCACCAAGCTGCCGCAATGTCGGCTCGGGCT
>CAZYQJ010001025.1:0-1680 GCA_964649925.1 uncultured Litorilinea sp. | reverse complement strand
ATGGGCGGCAGCGCCGGTGCCGCTGAACTGGTAGCCGAATATGAGCGCATCTTTGGGCTGGACCAGAGCCTGTGGACCCAGTATGTACGCTTTATGCGCGAACTGCTGCGCGGCAATCTCGGCTATTCCATCGCCACTTTCCCTTCCGAAGTTAGCACGCTGATCCGCAGCGCACTGCCCTGGACCATCGGGCTGCTGACCGTCACTACCGTCATCAGTTGGATGCTTGGTACCCTGATGGGTGCGGTCGCAGGCTGGCGCGGCAACGAGTCCGTACTCTCACGTCTCTTGGTCCCAGCGGCCCTGCTGCTGTATACCACCCCCTACTACATCCTTGCCATCATTCTGGTCTTTCTGTTTGCCTTCGTCTGGCCTATCTTCCCCCTCTCCGGCGCGTTCTCCGTGGGCACGCGGCCCGGTTGGAATTGGGACTTTATCAGCGACATGCTTGTGCATGCCTTCCTGCCCGGCATGAGCATCGTCCTCGTCTCGCTCGGCTGGTGGTTCTTGAGTATGCGCAGCCTCATCACCGGACAGAAAGGCGAGGACTATATCCTCAACGCAGAGGCAATGGGGTTGCAGGAGCGGCGGATCTTGTGGGGTTATGCGTTTCGCAACGGGTTGCTGCCCCAGGTCACTGGGCTGGCGATCTCGATGGGGCACATCGTGGGCGGTTCACTGATCACCGAAGTCATCTTTGCCTATCCGGGTGTAGGCTGGCTGATCTTTAACGCCATCAAGGGGCTGGATTACCCGGTGATCCAGGGCGGCGTCCTGCTGATCATCATCGCGGTGGCGGTTGCCAACTTCATCATCGACAGCCTGTACCCCCTGGTCGATCCCCGCATTCGTTATCAACCGGCAAGGAGTTGAGTCGCGATGGCCGTTGTCCCGCTGCAAGATCAAGCCGCCCCACGCCAAGAGGCGACGCGGGGCTTTCTTTCCCGGTTGTTCAGCAACCGGCTCTTTACAATTGGGCTGGCGATCTTTCTCGTCGTGCTGGTCGCGGCGTTGTTGGGCGCGGCCAGCGTCGACCCCAGCATGCGCCGCGCCGGAGCCTTCCCGGCACGCCAGGCCCCAGGAGGGACCAGTTGGCTCGGCACCGACTCGCTAGGGCGCAGCATCGGCGTGCAGTTAACCGAAGCCATCCCGAACTCGGTCCAGGTAGGTCTCGTCGCCGCCACCGTGGGGACCTTGTTGGGCGCGCTGGTGGGCTTTGCCAGCGGCTATTTTGGCGGCTGGGTGGATGCTATCCTGCGCGTGCTGATCGACGTATTTCTGTCGATCCCCTCACTGCTCTTCTTGATCCTGATCGCCTCGCTGGTGCGCGGCGTCAACGTCTCCACCATGGCGCTGATCATCGGCATCTTTGCCTGGGCATGGCCCGCGCGCCAGGTCCGCGCGCAAGTCTTGAGCCTCAAAGAGCGCGGCTTTGTGGAGGTCGCGCGCCTCTCCGGCATGGTAGGCATGGAGATCATCATCCTCGAGTTGATGCCGCACATGTTCCCCTGGCTGGGCGCGAACTTCGTCAACGCCTTTATCTCCGCCGTGCTGCAAGAGTAGGGTCTCTCCATCCTCGGCCTGGGACCGCAGCAGGAGATGACGCTGGGTATGATGATCTTCTGGGCGCTCAACTACGGGGCCATTCTCCAAAACCTCTGGTGGTGGTGGGCCACGCCG
>CAZYQJ010001024.1:0-1693 GCA_964649925.1 uncultured Litorilinea sp. | reverse complement strand
GGACGAGTCGCTCTATACGCAATTGCGCCGGGAACTCGGCTTTCGCGACAGCGCGCCAGTGGTCGAAAATTACGTGGTGGTGACCGAACTCGACAGCCAGCCCATGCGGCTGCTCGGCGTGGACCCCTTTGCCGAAGCCCCTTTTCGCAGCTATCTGGGCCAGGTGGGCGAGGATGAACCGGCCCCCGACTATCTCAGCACGCTGATGGTGGATCCCAATACAGTGTTGGTCAGCACTGCCGTGGCGGAACGCTACGGGCTGGCCCCTGGCGACACGCTGACGGCGCGGCTGGGGACGCAGCGCCATCCGCTGACGATTGTCGGGCTGTTGGAACCCTTCGACGACCTAAGCCGCCGCGCCCTGGATACGCTGCTGGTCGCTGACATCGCCACAGCCCAGGAGGTCTTGGGCCGCGTGGGCCGCCTGGACCGGATCGACCTGCTGATCCCTGAAGGCGCGGCGGGAGACGCAACCCTGGAGCGAATCGCCGCGATCCTCCCCCCTGATGTGCGGCTGACCCCTAGTGAGGCGCGCAGCGGCACGGTCTACGAGATGACCTCGGCCTTTGAACTCAACCTAACCGCACTCAGCCTGCTGGCGTTGGTGGTGGGGATGTTTTTGATCGACAACACCGTCACCTTTAGCGTGGTGCAGCGGCGGCCCATCCTCGGTACGCTGCGCTCCTTGGGCATGACCCGGCGCGAGGTCTACGCGCTGATCTTGCTGGAGGCGGTGCTGCTGGGCATCTTGGGGACGCTGGCCGGGCTGGGGCTGGGCGTGGTGCTGGGCCGCGGCGCGGTGCAGTTGGTGACGCGTACGATCAACGACCTCTTTTTTGTGGTCTCTGTGCGCGAGGTGGATGTGCCGCTCGGCACGCTGCTCAAAGGCGCGGCCATCGGCGTGGCGGCCGCGGTGAGCGCGGCGGCGCTGCCCGCGCTGGAGGCGACCAGTGTGCCGCCTGCCGGTGCGCTGCAGCGGTCAAATGTGGAGGAGCGGGCGCGGCGGGCGCTGCCCTGGCTGGGGCTGGCCGCGATCGTGCTGTTGGCGGTGGGGACGCTGCTGCTTGTGCCCGAATGGAATCTGGTGGTCGCCTTTGCAGGGCTGTTTGCGATCGTCGTGGGCATGGCGCTGTTGACGCCGCTGCTCACGTTGGGGCTGATGAACGGGGTACAGCGGCTGCTGGCGCGCGCCGGGGTCATCGCGCGCATGGCCCCGCGCACGATCGTGCGCTCGCTCAGCCGCACGTCGGTGGCTGTGGCCGCGCTGATGGTGGCGGTGAGCGTGATTATCGGCGTGGGGGTGATGATCGACAGCTTCCGCACGACGGTGGAACTGTGGCTGGACGACGTGCTGCAGGCCGATATCTACGTGTCGCCGCCTTCGCTCAACGCCAACCAGGTCTTGACGACGCTCGACCCCACCCTGATCGATGAGGTGGCGCGGCAGCCCGGCATTGCCGACCTGGCGACGACGCGCGGGGTGGATGTGGCTGCCTTTTTGCCACAGGAGGACGGGGACGTACAGCCGCAGACGGTGCGCCTGGCCGCGATAAGCCAGGACCTGGCCGGGGCCGACCGGCGTTATCGCGCCGCGGTGGGCGGCTGGCAGGCAACCTGGGCCGCGGTGACGCAGGGTGGGGTGATGATCAACGAGCCGATGGCGAACCGCTTTGACCTGTCGGTTGGGGATGAC
>CAZYQJ010001023.1:0-1698 GCA_964649925.1 uncultured Litorilinea sp. | reverse complement strand
CCGACAGCCACGCCCACCCACCTGACCATTGACGCCGCGATACCGACCAGCGTCCAACCGGGAACGCCATCTGGGGACACCTTCCGGCTGCCGCGCGGCGGCTTCACGTTCCAGATCCCCACCGGCTATACGCTGGACATCAGCGGCGACACCGCACGGCTGCATGCCGAGGCCGGGCTGGCGATGGGCATGGCGATGCGGCTGGAGGGAGGCGCGCCCAGCCGTTTCTCCGCAGACGGCGACGAACCGTTAGAAGACCTATTCGACCGGCTGGCCGATCAGTACGCCGCTGAAAACGCGCTGGCCGTAGGCAGCGCCGAGCCGCTTTCCGGCCAGCCTTGGGACGGGCTGGCTGCACCGCTGGTGGGTGATAACAGCGCAGGGCAGTTCGTGCTGGTTCAGCCCGCGCCGGATCAACTCTTTACCCTGGCGGCTTCCGGCCCGCAGGACGCGTGGGAGAGCCAGGGTGCAGCCGATGTGCAGGCATTGGTCGACACGATCACCTTCTTTGCCCCAGAACAGCCTGCCACTGCCGTCGCCGCCCGTGTCACCGAAACGCCCACTGCCGTCGCGTCCCCCACAGCGGGCGGCCAGAACATCCAGCCGACGGCGACACCCGGCGCGACGGCGGACGATCCGGCTGGTGATCCGGCGGAACAGGCGGGTGCGCTCGATGCGCTGATCCCCACGCCAAGCGCCACGGCCGCGCTGGACGACGCAGCCCCGCCCGCCAGCACCCCCACGGTGGAGATCTATTCCAACGGCAACTTTGTCAACGGTGTGGCGTCGCTGCACAGCACCCTTTGGGCCGCGACCAGCGGTGGTGTGGTGGCGTGGAACAAGGAAACGGGCAGCCATGTCAAATTCACCACCGTCGATGGCCTTGCCACCAACCAAGTCGTCGCCACCGTCGTTTGCCCGCTGCCGGGGCTGGGTATCCTCTTTGCCTCACCCACGGGGATCCAAATCTTTGACACCCAGAATGGTAGTTGGAAAACGCTCAACAGCAGCAACAGCACCATGCGCTATGACGATGTCAGCGCCCTCTGGTGCAGCGTAGAAGAAGGACTGCTAGTCGTAGGCTATACCCGCCAGGGCATCGACCTCTTTGACGCCCGCGCGGGTACTTGGCAGTATGCCGGTGCAGAGGAAGGGCTCACAGTCAATGGTATTCGCGATATTGCTGTGGTCGAGGGGGGCGATACCATCTGGCTTGCCACCCAAAACGGCCTTGTCGCCTATGCTGAACAGCCCCCTGGCCGATAACCGCATCGACGCAATTGCCGCGGATGGTGCGGGCGCCATCTGGCTCACCAGCGGCGACACCCTCTACCGTACTGATGGCGACGAATGGGATACCTATGGCGCGGGGGCGCGCAATTTCCCTGCCGGGCGCTTAGTTGGCCTGGATGTTAGCAGCAACGGCGCGATTTGGATCGGCTCCGACCAAACGCAGCTTTGCCGCTTTGACCCTGGTGTTGAGGGCTGTATCAACTTCTATCGTGACGAAGAAGGCATGGCTACTGCCCCCCTGACCAGCCTGACCATCGATGGGGAAGGCAACGTCTACTACACGCTCATCGAGATGGTCATGGGCGCCCAGGTCAACGGCAAGCTGGTGCGCCAGGGCAGCGAACCGAAGCATCTGCCCGGCCCCGGCGAGGTCGGCCGCCAGGCGGACGTGTCCGGCGGTGAGAC
>CAZYQJ010001022.1:0-1706 GCA_964649925.1 uncultured Litorilinea sp. | reverse complement strand
CGCGCTCCAGGTCGTGCGGCGCCAGCAGCCCGAGCGCCGTCTCGACTGCGGCCTGGGCCGCGGCGTAGCGGCTCTGCAGCCGCGCCACATAGGCGGACTGATTGAGCGCCAGCGCATGGCCGCGGTGATCGTGTAGGGCGGCGCAGAGGGCCGCGCTGTGTTCGAGGGCGGTGCGCGCCTGGGCAAAGTCGCCGACCAGCCGGTAGAGCCGTCCCAGATGTAAGCCAAGGCGGGATTCGGCGGCACAGTCGTGCGCCTGGCGTGCCGCGGCCACGCCTTGTTCCAGCAGGCTGATCCAGTCGTGGCGCGGGCCAGTGTGCTCCAGGGGTGGGGCCAAGGTCAGGAGCAGGTCACGCGCGGCAGGCCAGGCCGCGGGGAAGTGGAGGGCATAGCGCAGCACGTGCCAAGCCTGCTCGCGCACCTCCGGCGCAAGCGTGCCCTCACCCAGGCAGAGGCGCGCATGGAGCGCGGTCACGCTGCGCTGCACATGGCGCGCAAAGAGGTCGCCGTAGCGGCCCGGCGCATCGGCCGGTGCAGATGTCACGAGTCCGGCTGCCATCGGATCACCTGCTGGTGCAGAAAGGTACGGGTCAGGCTGTGGATCGTGTAGCGCCGCTGATGGAGATCGCCGCGCACATCCACCAGGTTGAGACGTACGAGCGTCTCCAACGCCTCCACCAGATCTGAGGCGTCGAAGGCCGTGATCTGGGCCAGGTGATCTAGATCCGCGCCCGCTGGAGGTACGAGGGGCATGGCAAGCAACGTGTGCCGGGCGCGCTCGTCCAACTGCTCCCAGGCCTGGCGATAGATAAAGGTATAGAGGCTTTCGCTGCGTGCGCCGCGTGCCGCGGTCAGGTTGTCCAGCACCGTAACCAGCGGGTGAACATAGGTTTGGCCGACCACGAGCCGGATGGCCAGCGGGTTGCCGCCCACGACGTCGAGGATAGGCATCAACTCGACATCGGTGGCGTGCTGGAGGGCGGGCAGGTTGCGGCGGCTTGCCTCCTGGCGGATCAGGCGCAGGGCATGTGGCGGCGCCAGTTCGGGCACTGCGTAGGGATAGATATCGGGCTGGGCAAAGAGACTGGCGCGCGTGGTCAGCAGAAATTTGCTGGGCGCCGCCAATGCGCGCAGGGCCGCGATCAGCGCCGCGCTATCGGCCACCGTTTCCAAGTTGTCGATCACGATCAGGTGCGGCTGATCGGCCAGTCGTGTCTGTAGGCGGCGCAACACCTCGTCTGCGGGCGCGTGGGCCAACGCCGCGTCACCGGTCATTTGCACCAGCAGTTCTTCGGCCAGCGCCGCGGTGGTCAATGCGGGGGGAGCGGGCTGCGCTGGGAGATGTTCCCACTCGAAGGGCGCTTGCTGGGCAGTCACCCAGCCCAACTCCTGCACACTCCCTTGCGCCACCAAGCGGCGCGCCAGCGCATCAGCCAGCGTCGTCTTGCCGATGCCGCCCAAGCCCGACAGAGCGATGATCCAGGGCGGCCCGGCGGCGACCACGAGGTATTCCAGGCGTTGGATGTGGTCGTCGATGCCGACCAGGGGCGCGCCGGTGGTGGGGCCGAGCCGGCGCAGCAGCCGGGCCTGCTTGGCGGAGCGCTCCTGCGTTTCGAGCGTCCAGAGGGCGTGGGCAAGCTGATGCGTGGCGCTCTGCTTGTGGCGGTAGAGCGTGCTGGCGGCGATGTTGAGGTCCAGGGCGATAC
>CAZYQJ010001021.1:0-1708 GCA_964649925.1 uncultured Litorilinea sp. | reverse complement strand
ACTTGCTCAACATTTTGTCGCTCTACCTGCCCCAGGACGAAGAAGGTCAGGGCATGGCGGAATACGGTTTGATTCTGGCCCTGATCGCCGTGGCTGTCATCGTCACACTGGGTCTCATGGGCGATAGTCTCGATAGTATCTTCAGTAACGTCCAAACTGAATTGGACACCGCGCTCACCGACTGAGCCTAAGCCATTAGTTTTGGCCTATTCTCACAGGCGTTGTGGCCCAGGCGGATGCGATGACGTCTAGGTTCTGCTGAAAAGCTGTAGGCACAAGGCTCTTGGGTTGTAACTAATCGACTATCGTTCCGGAACGCATCCTTTCCCGGTATCCAGACGGCTGCACCGACCGGCAACTTCCTCCGGCGAAAGGCGGCGCAGCCCTGGGTCATCGGGAAAGGGTGCGTTTAGCGTCCAGCGCAGGTGGCTGCGAGAAAGAAGAGATCCATGAAGCGGGCGCAGGCCCTGCGGGCCGAACAAGGGCAAAGCCTCGTCGAACTGGCGTTGACCCTGCCCATGCTGCTCCTGCTCGTCTTGGGGGTGATTGACCTGGGGCTGGGGTTCAAGACCTATATCGCGCTCACCAACGCAGCGCGTGAAGGCGTGCGCTGGGTCAGCATCTATCCCGATGACCCGGCGGGCGCGCTGGCGCGCACCTCGCTGGAAGCCGAACGCGTCGGCCTGCTCTACGGCGCATTTGAAGGGGACGACAACTTCACCGTCGAATTCGCACCCAACAAATCGGTCTACACCGCGGGCGACGAGGTGACGGTGTCGATCTCCTATGAGTATGAACTGCTCTTCGGCGCGATCACCGGCCTGCCCAGCGTGCCCTTCCAGGCGCGCGCCACCATGATGGTGCTGTATGACCCGTAACGGCCAACTTTGGGGAGTAGGGAGATAGGGAGGTAGGGAGTAGGGGGGCCAGCGTGAGAAGGGATCAGTGGACAGTTCAAGGTGTAACGTGTTCAGCACTGAATCCTGAACACGTTGAACTTAGCCCACCGCTGCTTCCGCCCCTACTCCCTACTGCCTACTCCCTACCTCCCTTCTGCCAGCTTGTAGGTCAGGCTCGCAGCCTGACATCTCGTTGTCTCATGTGAAAGGCGGCTGCCCGTGCTTCGTTCTCATATCATCCGAATCGTTGTTGCCCTGCGGCGCGGCCTCTATCCCCTCTATCATGAGGAAGAGGGGGCGCATCTGGTGCTGGTGTCGATCATGCTCACCGCGCTGCTGGGCTTCGCCGGGCTGGCGATTGATGGCAGCAACCTCTACTACCAGCAGCAGCGCATGCAGATTGCCGCCGACGCCGCCGCCCTGGCCGGGGCGCGCCAGCTTGCCCTCAACGCCGACTATGACACCGTCGATGCCACCGTCCACCGCCTGGCCACCGAAAACTACGCTACCTCCGTCGAATGGGAGCTGATCAACGGCGACCGCGGGCTGCATGTCGTGGCGTATCGTGAGTTTGAAGCCTTTTTCGCCAAGATCTACGGACACAACACCTTCACTGTCAGCGCCGAAGCCAAGGCGCAGTATGAGCCGGTGACCGGGGCGGACGACCTTTTCCCGCTCACCATCGACTGTGACTGTCTGGACGACGGGGAGCCGGTCCCGCCGCTCGACCCGCCCGGCGAAGATATACCCATCGACGACGAAGAGCCTGAGATCGGCTGCAGCAACCTCTATCCCATTGCGCTTTCCAC
>CAZYQJ010001020.1:0-1709 GCA_964649925.1 uncultured Litorilinea sp. | reverse complement strand
GCAGCCCAGGCAGGTGCAATCGACAAGGTCGCCAACAAGGACGCGATCGCTTCGCAATTGGAGGAGACTGCCTTCAGCGAGGAGTATGTCAACTATATCAACGACCTGCGTGAGAGTGGTCAGGGGGAACTCGCCGAACAGGATATCTCGCGAACCTACAATGCGCTTTCGGCGCTGTTCCCGGCAACGGAAGAGAGTGACAAGGCAGCCGAGTTCGCCCAGAGCCTGCAGCTCGACTCGATAATCACTGATCTTGACGATCTGATCGCCAACCCTGACCAGATCAATGATGCCAACACCGCGACGGCCACGCAGGATGTGGTCAAGATGGTACTGACCGCGCTCAAGCGCGCCGGTGTGGATATTCCGCGGCGCACGGCGGAGACGATCGATAAGTTTGTAAACGAGTTTCTCGA
This sequence comes from uncultured Litorilinea sp., assembly GCA_964649925.1. GTDB lineage: Bacteria > Chloroflexota > Anaerolineae > Caldilineales > Caldilineaceae > QEUY01. Next base: position 1,293 of record CAZYQJ010001020.1, on the reverse strand, counting down.
TGATAAGCAGACCGCTAAAAACTTCGGCAAAGCGCTACAGGAGCTCGGGGATCGCTTCCAGAAAAATGGCTCGATCACCCAGTCGGACATCGACGGCCTGCTGAAGAACGGTGTCTACAAGGCGCTCAACGAACAGACCAACGGCGGCATGATGGCGCTGATTGGCACGCTCAACAGCAACGGCGCGCTAGGCTCGACCGGCGGGCTGATCTCGCTGGCCTCGGGCATCTATCAGCTCGCAGGCGGCGCCAGTAAGCTGGCGGACAGCGACGAGGCGAGAATGGCCGTTGCCAAGGAGTTCATCAGTTTCCTGGGCGCCAGCCAGCACTTCGTCAACCTCGGCAGCAATATCTGGGACAAGGCCAAGGGCACTAACGTCAATGCCATGCTGGGGCTCGATAAGACGCTGCCGCAGATATGGGGCAATGATACTGCCAGCGGTAGCCCCTTTACTGAGGGTAAAGGACTCAAGTTCGTCGAGAATATCGAGCAGATCATTGACGACGCCCCCGTCGGAGATCGCGAAAAGCTGAGCCAAATGCTGGATATTAGCGAGTCCGATACTGGCAAAATCGTACAGGGTATAAAGGACGGATACGCCAAGAATCCAAGCCTACCCAATGCCACGACGACGACCCGCACCATCAGCTCTTTCCTGCGCGTGCTGGATGGTGCTGCCAACGCCGCCACTGGTGCACTGGACATCGCCCTCGGCGGGCTGATGATTAAGCGCGGCGTGGACAGTGGCGACGGCGCTACCATCGGCCAGGGCGCCGTCACCGTCGCGGCGGGTGCCTTCGGCCTTGCCGGTGGTGCGTCATCGCTGGCGGCGCTCAAGGGCCTTGCCGTCGCCCGTGCTGTCACCGGGCCGTTGTTCTGGGTATCCGCTGGTCTGACGGTGGCGACGCTGCCATTCACTATTGTCCAGGATATCAAGCGCACCAACGCGCTGGAGGGGCATGAGGCTGACCTCAAGGAGCTCTTCACGTCGCTCGACGAGGATGGCCTACTGACCGAAGATGGTTTGACCCGTTATGAGTTTCTCGAAGCGTACGTCCGGAGCTACGGTCAGCGCGATGCGCCGGACGACGAGAGCATTTTCGACTACCGTAGCGACGAGTATGAGTTCTACGTAGAGGAAGGTCATCTACCTAACTCGACTTGGGATGATTTCGAGCACGAAGATTACGCAGGGGATGGCAGCAATCTCGAGACGCAAATGGACAAGGGATCGACAGTTGGTGCATAAGGCTCCAGCAGCGACATGAGCCAACAGCCATCTGAAGAGAAGTC
>CAZYQJ010001019.1:1483-1711 GCA_964649925.1 uncultured Litorilinea sp. | reverse complement strand
TCTGGTCAATCGGCATGTCCTCGCCGATGCCGTTGGCGTAGGGGTGGCTGGGGTCGATCTCCCAACGCAGTTCTTGTTCGACCAGCGGCAGCGTGTTGGGCGTGTCGCCGTAGACCTTGTTGGTGGAGGTGAAGATAAAGGCGGCGTCGGGCGCAAAGCGCCGTGTGGCTTCCAGCAGGTTGAGCGTGCCCGTGGCGTTGACGCCGAAGTCAGTCTGCGGGTCGCGCG
>CAZYQJ010001019.1:0-1473 GCA_964649925.1 uncultured Litorilinea sp. | reverse complement strand
ATCACCAGGCTGATGTCGCGCCCGTAGGTTTCAAAGAGCGTGTCGATGGCGGCCTGGTTGCGGATGTCCAGGTCGTGGTGGTGGTAGCGTGAGCCGAGTTCTTGCTGGAGCCGGGTGCGGTTCCAGTGGGTGGAGGCCTCGTCCCCAAAAAAGACGCGACGCATGTCGTTGTCGATGCCCGCGATCTCCAGCCCTAAGTTGGCAAAATAAACTGCTGCTTCCGAACCAATTAACCCGGCTGAGCCGGTGATGATCGCAAGAGACATGAAGGTGTCCTCAAGTGCCGCTAGTGAGATGTGCGCGTCAAATTTGAATAGACAGCCATCAGTCTATCATAATGTGTGGCTTCGCTGTACTCGCGCTCAAGTTTTGTCCGGCCATGATACCCCATTTGGCGCGCCAGGATCGGATCGGCCAGCATCTCTTGCAGGCGCGCCTGCAGCCTATCCACATCGTTGGCAGGGAAGGTCATGCCGTCAATGCCGTCGCTTACCACGTAGGGCAGGCTGCCAATCGCCGAAACGATTACCGGCGTGGCGACGGCCCAACTCTCAAGCACGGCAAACGGCAAATTTTCGTAACAGGTGGAGGGAATCACCGTCGCCTGCACGCGGCGCAGGAGATCCCATTTCGCCGTTGCGTCCACTTGGCCCAGAAATTGAACGTTTCGGGCGGGCAGCGTTTGGGCGAAAGCCTCCAGCCGGGGACGTTCAGGGCCGTCGCCCGCAACCAAAAAGCGGGTATCGGGTAGCGCCGCAGCGGCGCGCACAAAGAGTTCTGGCCCCTTTTCCGGTGAGAGACGGCCCAGGTAAAGCACCTCATTGGGCTGGCGGCGGTGCTCATCCGGGGCGGGTAGGGGATCTGGTAGGAAATTGCCCAGCACATCGATCTTCTGCGCCGGTGCGATCCCCCCTTCGATCAATTTACGTTTGGAGAACTCGGTAAAGGTGATAAAGCGGTCGATCCGGGAGAACGTCCCTGCCTGGCGGTGCAGCCCGATGGTGGCCGCGTACAGCGCACTCAACGGCAGGCTGTCTCGGTAGCAGCGCAGCCGCACGGCATGGAGGGTGTTGCCGTGCTTGCACCGTTCACAGACCTGTCCATGCGTCAGAAAGAGCGCATTGGGGCACATAAACCGGAAGTTGTGGATCGTCTGGACAATCGGAATGTGTGTGCTGGCCAAGACATGGTAGACTGCGGGAGTCATCAGCGGAAAGACATTATGCACATGGGCGACGTCCGGACGTTCCTGCTCGATGAGTTCAGCCAGTTCGCGGACGGTTCTGCGCGAGTAGATCGTTCTGGGGAAAAAGAGCGCCTTCTCCACCGGCGAATAAGCTTCAATCTCGGCGTTGTCACGCGTATACTCGATCAGGTGATGACCGGCCTGGCGCAACAGCCGCCGCTGCGCCTGTACGGCAGTACGTTCCCCCCCCGCCTGTTGATAGTCGTTGTGAACCAAGAGGATTTTCA
>CAZYQJ010001018.1:0-1711 GCA_964649925.1 uncultured Litorilinea sp. | reverse complement strand
TATAGCACTGGAGAAGCCTATATGCTGCGCGGCCCGCGCCGCCGCGAGATCGGGCCTGGTGCATTGGCGGAACGGGCGCTGCTCCCGGTGATCCCGGAGGACTTCCCCTATACGCTGCGCCTGGTGAGCGAGGTAGTGAGTAGCAACGGATCCACCAGCATGGCGTCAGTCTGCGGCAGTACCCTGGCCTTGATGGATGCAGGCGTTCCCATTACCGCGCCGGTGGCGGGTATCGCCATGGGCCTTGTGCTAGACATGGAGACAGGGGCTTACAAGATCCTGAGCGATATCCAGGGCATGGAAGACGCGCTGGGCGATATGGACTTTAAGGTTGCTGGCACAGCGCACGGGATCACCGCCCTGCAGATGGATCTGAAGATCAAGGGGCTGGACTTCCAGATTCTGCGTGAAGCGCTTGAGCAGGCGCGCATGGGCCGGTTGCATATCCTGGAAAAGATGTTGGAAGCTATGCCGGAGCCGCGGGCCTATCTCAGCCCTTACGCCCCACGCATCTTGACCATGCACATCGACCCGGAGAAGATCGGCAAGTTGATCGGCCCCGGCGGCAAGATGATCCGCGGGCTGCAAGATCAGTTTGCTGTCAAGATCGATGTCGAAGAAGACGGCACGGTCTACATCTCCGGCGACGGAGTGGGGGCCGAGCAAGCGCTGGACGAGGTCTCGCGCATGATGGAGGAGGTGGAGGTCGGCAAGATCTACACCGGAACCGTCGTGCGTGTGGAGCCGTATGGTGCGTTTGTCAACATCCTGCCCGGCATCGACGGCATGGTTCACATCAGCCAACTGGCCGATTACCGGGTGGAAAAGGTGGAGGATATCGCCAAACTGGGCGATGAACTGACTGCCATGGTGATCGACGTGGACCCTGCCGGTAAAGTCCGGTTGAGCCGCCAGGCCGTATTGGAAGGCTGGAGCGTGGAAGACGCACGCAGCCGCGATCGCGGTGGCAGCGGCGGGCGTGGCGGCGGTGACCGTCGGGGTGGCGACCGCCGCGGCGGTGGGGATCGGCGTGGAAGCCGTGACCGTGACCGCGGGGGCAGCCGCCACTAACCCCCTTCTTCGTAGACGTACCTTCCATGACCGGCGCTTTGTAAGTGCCGGTCATTTTTTGCCTATCACCTTTTGCTGATCCATTCCTTGAAGGAGCAAGTATGGCGCACAGCCCTTCATTTCCTCACCCCGACTCCATCATCCCCATGCCCGATGGCCGTGTGGTAGAGGTCAAAGTCCACGGCTGTCTCTGGGATGACCGCTACCTGGAAAACTCGCTGGCCGCTGTGGAGGCCTGTTATCAGGCCGGGGTGGCGCGCGCTGAGATCGACCTGGCGATGCTGCGCGATGCGGACTTCCTGGTGATCCACGACCTGACGCTGGACGAGGCGACCACCGGCAGCGGGCGCGTGGCGCAGCTTGACCGGCGGGCGGCGCAAGGGCTGCGGCTGCGTGGGCGCGACGGTCACCCCGCGGACGCATGTCCGGCGCTCTTTAGCGAGGTGGCAGCCTTGATCCGCGGCCAGCCCCACCCGACCCGGCTGGAACTTGACCTGAAGGATACGCAACCCCTTCCCTGGCCGCGCGCGGAGGAATTGGCGCGGCTGATCGACCCCGTCAGAGAGCGCGTGGTGTTGAACAGCGTCGCCGACTGGAACCTGCGCCGCTTGCTGGAAGTAGACCCCACACTGCCGGTCGG
>CAZYQJ010001017.1:0-1715 GCA_964649925.1 uncultured Litorilinea sp. | reverse complement strand
GGTCACGGCCACGCGCGGGTGATCGGCCAGGAATTCGGCCACGCGCTGGGCATGGTCGCAGTGGGCCGCCATGCGATAGGGCAGCGTCCGCAGGCTTCGCAGCAGCAGCCAGCAGTCAAAGGGCGACGGCACCGCGCCGCCGGTCGTCTGGATCGTGCGGATGCGCGCAAAGAACTCGTCGTCATGGCGCGCTACCAGCGCGCCGCCCAACAGGTCGCTGTGCCCGCCCAGGTATTTGGTCGTGGCGTGCATGACAAGATCGGCCCCCAAGGCCAGCGGGCGTTGCACCAGCGGGGTGGACCAGGTGTTGTCCACCGCACAGACCGCGCCTGCGGCATGGGCGATCTCGGCGACAGCGGCGATGTCGGCGATCTTGAGCAGCGGGTTGGAGGGGGTTTCCACCCAGATCAGGCGCGTGTTGGGGCGTATGGCGGCGCGTACCTGGTCCAGGTCGGTCATGTCCACCACGGTGACCTGCAACTCCCAACGCGCCAGCAGGTCGAGCGCCAGGCTGCGCGTGCCAAAGTAGGTATCATCGGGGATGATCACATGGTCGCCCGCGGCCAGGGCTTGCAAGACGGCGAGCGTCGCGGCCTGGCCCGATGCAAAAGCCGCCGCGGCCTCTCCCCCCTCTAGGGCGCAGATCGCCTCTTCCAGCGTGCGGCGGTTGGGGTTTTCGCTGCGCGTGTAGACATAGCCATCGGTATAGCTGCCGTCGGGCTTGCGTTCAAAGGTCGTCGAGAGATGAATGGGGGGCATCACCGCGCCGGTCGCCGGGTCTACCCTGCGCCCCGCGTGTACCGCTAAGGTCTCGATGTGCATGGATACTCCTTGAAGTGGTCAGTAGCCGGTAGTCAGTTGGCAGTTAAGAAAGGGAGTGGTAAATAGGGAATAAAGACCAGACAAGGGTGGTTTCCGATCTGCTTTTGTCCCCACTGCCGTCTCGACAACGGCGCGCAGCCGCATCTGCGTATCTGCCCATTGTCTTTATGCTGCCTCCCATCCCTCTCTGCTCTGACGACTGGTGACTGACCACTGCTTACTGCCGAGGGATGCCGGTGATACGGATGCCGCTGCCCTTCACCTTGTGGCGGATGTTGATGCCGATCAGGAGAGCAGTCAAGCCCTCCACCACCGAAGCATTGGCGAGCGGCCCGGCGTCTACCGCGAACAGCCCGGCGGCGTGCACCAACTCCATAGCCGTCTGCTTGGCCGCTTTGTCGTCGCCGGTCACCAGCACATCACAGTCTGCCTCCCAGTTCAAATCTTGCAGATGACCGGCGGAGATGTTCTGAAACGCTGCGGCCACGCGCACATCCGGCCCCAACTGCGCCTGCGCCTCTTGCGCCGCCGATCCCGCCGGGGGATGCCAGACCGTGCTGACCTTGGGCGGCTGCAGCGGGGCCACGACCGTGATCAAGACCTTGCCCTGGCATTGATCCACGATCTGGCTGATGGTCGCGGCCTGCGCGCTGTAGGGTACGCTCAAGACCACGACCTCGCCTGCTGCTGCGGCGTCGGCGTTCAATGCGCCGGAGATCGGCGCGCTGCCCGCAGGAATCCCCGCGGCCAGTTCTGCGGCGGCATTCGCGGCTTTTTCGATGCTGCGGCTGCCGATCACCACCGGATAACCTGCCGCGGCCCAGCGCAGTGTCAGGCCGGACCCTTCTGCGCCTGTGCCGCCGATGACGGCCAAGGTGGGTTTGCTCATCAAT
>CAZYQJ010001016.1:0-1715 GCA_964649925.1 uncultured Litorilinea sp. | reverse complement strand
GGCCCGCAGTTCTTCCCAACCAGCAACGCATACATTACAATCTGGGCAAAACTCTTTATCGGCACGCCCCCCCGGGAAGAACCGGCGGAAGGCTATTACCTGAGCGTGTCCTTTGAGGGTGTGCCGCGTCCTAATGCTGTAGGGGATGTCGCCAGCCGGGGCGTGTTTGAGTTTAGCGCCCCTCCGGGCGCAGGAAATCGTGTCGAGTACAACTACAAGTATGAGTACCGGCCCCCGGACCCTGCCCGGCTCGATATGGAGGATCCTCCGACCCCGCTTGAGCTGATCGGCACAGGCACATGGACAGTCTACGTGACCGATGGTTTGGGCAATCGTCTCTCTGAGCCGGTCACCTTTACCACGACACCGAGCAATCCGAATCGCGAGATCTATATCGGATGGGAACGAATTCGTTGACAAGACTATTGCACATCTGCTCATACGCTCGCTCTAAATGCATACCGCCCCACCTGGCCGCGTTCGTGATCCTTGGCCTGGCCGTTGCCGTCATCTCTGGCTGCCGCTCACCGAATCCATCCTCTGCCGGGCCGTCGACCATCCGCACCCCCCATCCTACCTTTACGCCGACCGTTCCCGTACCCCAACCGACGCCCGCGGTGACGCCGGAAGCCGCAGTAGGCGGCGCGCTCCCCGCCCCTGCCCAAGACGCCGGTACGACCGAGTCCGGCAGCACAGGGGCTAAGGTTGTCGTCAATTCACCGCTGGTCAACGTCCGCACCGGGCCAGGCACAGAGTACGAGGTGGTGACGATGGTGGAACGGGGGGCTGAGTATGACATCGTCGCCAAGAACAGCGACGGCTCCTGGTGGAAGGTCTGCTGCATCGAGGGCGCGGAAGCCTGGATCATCAGCGAATATGTGGACACCGACGGCCCGGTTGATTCGGTGCCTGTCGACGAACAACTCGCCGCGACCGCGCCCACTGAACCGGCTGCGCCCGCCGAAACTTCCGCGCCTGCCGACCAAGCGCCTGCGGAATTTACATTCGACCTCCGCAATCAAGAGCAGTTCGCGGAGACCGGCATGGTACGCATCTATCTCTATGTCTACTCAGGGAATGACGCCCTGGCGGGCTATAGCCTGCGCATCTTTCACAATGGCGCTGAACTCCCCGTAGAAGGGACATCGTTTGCCGGTCAACCGGCCCTGACCTGGCCGTTCCAGGATGCGCGCCAGCGGTATCAGAATTTCAAAGTGGAGTTTCCCGATGTCGAACCTGCCGGTGTCTGGGAGGTGCAGTTGATTGACAGCAGCGGAAACCCGGTTGGCCCGACGGCTACCTTTACCCTCGCTTCCGATGATCCACAACAGGAGCTATACGTTCGCTACGAGCGGCGCTAGCCCGACCTCCTGGCCGCGCCTCGCGCTGGGAATCGGGCCAGTGCTGGTGACGCTGCTGGCGCTAGGCGTGCGCGCCTTTCGCCTGGACTGGCAGCCGCTCTGGTGGGACGAAGGCTACAGCCTCTACTTTGCCACCGAACCGCTGGGGCGCATGCTCTGGCTGACGGCGCGCGATATCCATCCCCCGCTCTACTATGCGCTGCTGCATGGCTGGTGTCTCATCTTCGATTCGGCGCGGCCAGAGATCGCCCGCACGCTCTCATTGCTCAGCGGCGTGGCCGCGATCCCCGTGCTAATCTGGTTGGCGCGCCTCATGCGCCCTCAACGCCCGCGGGTCGCACTGATGGCCGCAGC
>CAZYQJ010001015.1:0-1722 GCA_964649925.1 uncultured Litorilinea sp. | reverse complement strand
TACGCCGCCCGCACCGGCCGCGCCGCCTCCACCCCCGCGGGAACGGCCCGACGAACTGACGCAGTGGGCCAATACGCCGGAGAAGTGGGAATGGCAGGATTTCAGCGCGGCCCCAGGGGAAGCCCCAGACCCTACACGCTATCTGCCCCCACCCGAGAGTTCGTTGGAGGACAGCGCAGTGCGCCAAGACCAGGCGCAGTTTGTCAGCGCCATGTCGGTGATGGGGGGAGGCAAACGGCGATCGACGCTCCTGCCGCGCATGTCCACGCTGGATGTAGATGCGGTGAACCAGGAGATCGCCACGCTGCATGGCGAACTGGGCAACTTGCTGCCGGTCGGCCATGAATCGAGCGAGCGGGCGCGCCACCTGTTGGATAAGGCCTATTCGATCCTGCAAAGCGACCCCACGCGCTCCGCCGAGGTCGAATATTATATGCAGCAGGTCCGTACGATTGTGCAGCGTCTGCGCCAGGCGCGCCACTGGTCGGATCTCTACCGCGACCGGCTGCGTATGTATCTGACGGGCTGGATCTTCCTCACGTCGCTGGTGTTGTTGGCCCGCTATATCTTCCCTGGACAACTGGAGGGGGTTGGCCTGGCGCTGTTGAATGGCAGCGCTGCGGCCCGCCACTGGCCTACCTTTACGGCCACCGTGGCTGCGGGCGCATTGGGCGGCGCGGTGGGCGCGCTCTACACCATGTCGCAGCACATCCGATCCGACTATGGGCTGTTCGACCGCAAGTATGGCCTGCGCGGGCTGCTGCTGCCGATTATCCCGGCAGTGCTGGGCGCGTTGATCTATCTGCCCATCGGCTTTTTCTACTCCCTGACGGGCATTGACCCGGCCCTGCATCTGTGGGCCGACGTCCTCCCCATGATGGCCGCCTTCGCATTTGGGTTCAGCCAGGAGTCGCTCTACGGCACACGCGGCTGAACTGTGGTCTGCCTCGATGCAGTTTGCTGAAGTCATCGTCAACCTACCAATCCGGCGTACCTTCTCCCCACGCCTGGCCGATGCTGCGCCGCAGCCGGATGGGCTGGCCGCGCCTGGCGAAGGGCAGGATGAACAGCCGGACGCCGGTTATCAGACCTTCCACTACCATCTGCCGCCCGAACTGGAGCGGACTGTGCAGCCGGGCCATCTGGTTTGGGTCCCCTTTGGCGGGCGCGAGGTCCAGGGCTTTGTGCTGCGCCTGGACGATGCCGCGCCTGTGCCTACCAAACCCATCAAACGGCTGGCGCGGCCTGATCCGGTCTTGACATCTGCCCAACTCGATCTGGCTGCCTGGATTGCCCATACCTACGTGGCCCCACTCGCCGAGGCAGTCAAACTCTTTTTGCCGCCCCGCCTGCTGGAGAAAGAAGCGGGCGCGGGCAGCGTGCGCGCCAAGCGCGAGTTGCAGGTGGCGTGGTCAGGCGGCCATCTGAGCCTGGACGCCGCGCTGGGCAAGTTGGGACGTGATACGCACCAGTCACGCATTATTACCTATCTGCTGGCGCGGCCCGGCGCAACTGCCGACCAGGAGAGCCTGCGCGATGCGCTGGCGCTGACCAATCCCAGCACGCGTAAAAACGCGCTGAAGGCACTGGCCGATAAGGGGTTGGTGATGCTCAACGGTGAGCGGGTGCACCTGGCGCTCGACCAGCGCGCCGCGCGGCTTGCGCTCTACGAACTGCGCGGGGTGGACAAATATCTGCCCGTGTTGGAGGTCGTGCGCGCCG
>CAZYQJ010001014.1:0-1725 GCA_964649925.1 uncultured Litorilinea sp. | reverse complement strand
ATGCGACCGTCGCCGCGCACAGGATGTTATAGACGTTGAACTCCCCGATCAGCGGGGTCTCGACATCAAAGACGGCTTCGCGCGCCATGATCTGAAAGCGGGTCTGCTGCGGCGCATACACCACGTCCGTCGCCGCCACGTCCAGCAAACCGGTGGTCAGAGCTTCGTGTGCGGCGGCGCGATCGGCGCACAGCCCATACTGGCGCACCGTCACGCTGTGATTGGCGTGGGCGGCCTCTTCCTCCAGGACAGCATGCAGCGCATCATAGCTGCCTTCGTCGTCGGCATTGATGACGGCACAGCGCGCCACCCCTGTCTTGGCGGGCCAAGAGTCGGCATACAGCGCCCGGAAGAGCAGCGCCTTGGCCTGTACATAAGCATCGCGCGTGCCGTGATAGTCAAGATGCTCATGCGTAATGTTGGTGACCGCGGCGATGTCAAAGGCGACCGCCGCTACCCGGCCCTGCTCCAGCCCATGACTGGTGCTTTCGACCACGGCATAGTGGCAGCCCGCGGCGCGCATCTGGGCCAGATAGTGCTGCACTTCCGGCGCGTCGGGGGTGGTTACATGCAGCCCCGTATCCATTTCCTCCCCGCGAATGCGTGCCCCCAACGTGGTGATAACGCCCACCTTCCCGGCAGCGCCCGCGGTGCGCCGCGTCGCCACAGTCAGGATCGACTCGATCAAGGTGCTGGTGGTCGTCTTGCCGTCGGTGCCGGTCACACCGATGACGGTGAGGTCGCGGCTCGGAAAGTCATGCAGCGCTGCCGCAGCCCAGGCCAGCGCGTGGCGGCTGTTCTCCACCTGAGCATACGGGAAGTTGGCGGGCAGCGTCACGCCCAGCGCAGCCAGTTCATCCTGCGCCATCGTACCCAGCGCGGCCACAGCGCCCCGCTGCACCGCATCGGCAAGGTAGTGATGCCCGTCAGCCGTTCCCCCCTTCACCGCGACAAAGAGCGCGTTCGGCGTCACGGCGCGGCTGTCGGCGGTGACAGACGTCACAGACACCCCGGCGGCAGGCCGCGCCCACACACGCTGTACGCCGGGGATATGGCCGATGAGTTCGTTGAATGTCAGCATAGTGAACCAGGCTGGGCCATCTACTTGCTGTCAGGCCCTGAACTAGATATCACGCGGGCCGCGGATGACCGACAGCCCTGCCGCCACGATCACAAAGAAGAGCAGCACGCCTGCGCCCACAAACACCGGGGGCAGGCTTGTATAGACCAGCCCAGCCACATCGACCGGTTCGCGCGTGGCCGCAGGCTCCGGCGTAGGCGCGGGTTGGGTCGGCGCGGGGGTGGGCGGTTCGGTCGGCGGCGTTTCGCTCACCTCTTCTGCCGGTAGATCGGTGGGCGTGTCGGTGGGCGTGGATGTTGGATCGACCGGCAGCATGGCCACCTCGGTCGGCTCCAGCGGAACAGGGGTGTCCGTTGGCATGGCCGTCGGCGTGGGCGTATCGGTCGGCGGCGCGGGCGTAGGCAGGTCTACATTCACCACCGCGGGTTCATCGGGGATGGCGGCAGCCTCCGGCACAGAGACCGGAATGCTGGGCGAAAGCGGATCCCCCGCGTCCGCATCAGGCACAGCCATGCTGATCGCCCCCGACTGCGTGATCTCGGTCGCCGTGGTTTCCGTAGCCGTCTCGGTGGGCAGCGGTGTGTCGGTCATCGTGGGCGTGGGCAGCGGCGTATCCGTCGGGATGGGCGTATCGGTCGGCACAG
>CAZYQJ010001013.1:0-1726 GCA_964649925.1 uncultured Litorilinea sp. | reverse complement strand
CGCCGCCAGGTCGATGCCTGGCCGGTAGTGGATGGCGGCCAGGCCCACGGCGCGCGCTCCTTCGACGTTGCGGGGGGCGTCGTCGATGAAGACAGCTTCATGTGGGGCGCGGCCCAGCCGGTCCAGCGTGCGGCGGTAGATCATGGGGTCGGGCTTCATGACCCGCTCATAGGCTGACCCAACGATCAGGTCAAAGGCATCGGCCATCGGGTAGCGGTGCGTCACCGTCTCCAGCAAGTCATCCATGGCGTTGGAGATGATCGCGGTCTGGTAGCGGGGCCGCAAGCGGCGGATATAGTCCACCAGGCCGCGGTCGAGACGGTCGCCAGCAAAGAAGGCCCGGCGGAAATCCGCCAGGCCCTCCTCATCCAGATTGAGTTCACTTTGCAGCCAGGCCCACAGCACCTGCGCCGGGATCATGCCCTGCTGCGCTTGCAGCCCCACCGGGCCGTTAAAGACCAGATATTCGGCCATCCCAGGGGCCAGCCCCAGGCGGGCTTCCAACGCGGCGCGAGGGAATTGGTCCTCGGTTCGCACCAGCACGCCGCCGACATCAAACAGCACTGCACGGATCGTCATGGAGCGGTTCAGCGGCCCCAATCGAGCATCTGCTCGGCGACAAAGGTATAGGTGAAGTCCAGTTCAATCGGCAGACGGCGCTGATTGCTGCCGTCGGCATTCATCACCCAGATCGCCCACTCTTCCCCAGCTTCATGGTTGGGGAGGCGGTTGCTGAGAAAGACGATGTGCCGCCCGTCCGGACTCCAGGCCGGGGCCACGTTGCTGGGCATCCTTCTCACCAGCCCAAACCCAGGCTTGGTCAAAAACGTCAGGTCTGACCCGTCGGGGTTGACGCTCAGGATTTCCCAATGGTCTGCCTCGCGGCGTTGGAAGACGATGCGCCCGCCATCCGGCTGCCAATCGGGGTCTAGCTCGTACTGCTTGGTGATGTTAAAGAAGACCAGTTCGGTCTCTGCGGCAGGGCTGTCGTGGGTGACCTGGATGCCTGCCGGTGACTGATAGACCACACCGGCCTCATTCCAGTCCGGCACGCGCGCCCGCTGCAGCACGGCCAGGTCTCGATAGTTCCCCCCGTTGACATCCACACGAGCAAGCTTTTCCTGGCGTTCCGTGCCGAGTTCATCTTCTTCGACAAAGGGCGGCGGCGGCAGGCAGCGGGTGCCGACCTCCCAACAAGTGATCACCTCGTCGCCGCGCTCAAAGACGATATAGCCGCCATCAGGGCTCCACTTGGGCGAACGCAGCAGTTCGCGACCGCTAAAGATGAGCCGCTCATTGCTGCCGTCCACGTTGATCAGGTAGAGGCCGTGTTCGCCCCCGGCGCGGGTAAAGGCGACCTGGGTTCCGTCCGGGCTGATCGAGGGGTCAAAGCCGTGAGTCAGGTAGCTCAGCGTGCCCGCCGCCAGGTCATAGAGATAGATATCGGCCCCCCAACTCGTCTGGATCGCCAGCTTGCCCTGCAGCCCGGTGGCCGACTTCGGCGGCACAGGGGCCGGGGTCGGGTGGAGCGCGATCTGCCGTGCCATGCCGTCACGCGTGTGCGGCTTATCGTCTTGCGCCGCGCCCAGATCGTCCCTGGCGGCGGTAGGAGGCTCGCCCTCCACGACCGGCAGCGTGTCGAGGGCGACGCTGACTTCGACAAATTCACTTGCCACCCAGCCGGACCCGCTGTCATCGGGCAGCGTCACCTGCAGCCAGTCTCCCG
>CAZYQJ010001012.1:0-1727 GCA_964649925.1 uncultured Litorilinea sp. | reverse complement strand
GGCTGGTACCTCGGGATCAGCGGGAAGCCTCCTTCGCCCTGGGTGTGGCGGAAGTCGCTGCACCGCAGCAGGTGGCCGACTGGATTGGCGCGCCGCATGACGATAAGAGCTACACCGCGCTGCGCATTGCCGGTTTCCGTGAACTAGCCTCCGGGCTTGGCATCCTGACCCATTCTGAGCCGACGCTCTGGCTCAAGTCCCGCGTGGCGGGCGATGCTATTGATCTCTCGCTCCTGGGATCGGCGTTCAACCACCCCGAGGCAGATCGCCAGAAGCTGGCAATGGCTGCCGCTACAGTGGTCGGCATCTCTGTGGTCGACTTCCTGACCTCACAGCAGTTCAGCCGGGATTACGGCGAAGATGTGGATTCACGCCCGCTGCCAATGGGACGGCGGCTGCAGGAGGCAGGGATTCATGTGAGCGAATCCATTACGATTGATCGCCCGCCGGAGGCAATTTACCAGTTCTGGCGTGACTTTCGCAACCTGCCGTATGTCATGCACCACCTGGAGCGCGTGGAGATGATCGACGGCCAGCATTCGCACTGGGTCGCCAAAGCACCCGCCGGGATGAAGGTGGAATGGGATGCCGAGATCATTGCCGACCGGCCCAACGAACTGATTACCTGGCGTTCACATGAAGGCAGCGGGATCGAAAACGCCGGGGCCGTCCATTTCTATGCGCTGCCCAATGGGCGCGGGACGGAAGTCCGGGTCGAACTGCGCTATGATCCCCCGGCAGGTGCAATCGGCGCGGCGCTTGCCAAGCTCTTTGGTGAAGAGCCAAGCCAGCAGATCCGCAAGGATTTGCGGCGCTTCAAGGAACTGATGGAGGGACGCCAGCCCGTCCAGAGTGAAGCGTCACTGCACGACAGGCCGTTATAGCGGCAGGAGTCGGTTGCCAATCGGTAGAGGGGAGCAGAAAGCCGGTTGTAGGCCGGGCGCATAGTCCGCCATCGGCGGCATCTCCCACATAAGCAATAACTCAGGTGACGGGCACTGTGATTCAAGCAGAAGTGCCCGTCACCTGAGCGTTTGGCGAAGCGCGCCGACCAATCGTTGTGGCCGCATTCCATTCACCAGTCGTTGCCCCACCCTCAAGCCAGATGGCCGGGCGTTATTGCCCAGCCGGGGGATCAATCCTGGCGGCTGCGGGTTGTCGCTCATGCGCCGCAGGTCAACCCTTCTGGCTGGATTCCAACTTGGCAAAGAGATCGCGGAAGATCGGGTCGCGGTGCACAAAGTTGGCGCAGCGGATCAGATGGCGCGAGCGGTCGACGCTCCATGTCACCTGGTCAGTCAAGATGGGGCTGTGTACCAGGTCCGTCGGTATCCACTCCGAATTGATCAGATAGGCAATGGTGGATACATCCCAGATCACCTTTGACCAGCCCTTGTGATCGTCGTGATAGCCCTTGACAATCTCGACCAGGTAATCGCCGATCGCGCCGCGACCGCTGACATAGGCCTCCAACTCGGCCACGGTCGTCAACAGGTGCGTGGTCACGCCCATACAGGGGATCTGTACCAGCGGCACGCCGCTGTCAAAGACCACGCGCGCCGCAGGCACATCCTGCTGAAGGTTGAACTCGCGCGTGTGCGGCCAGTAGAGCGCATGGCCGCCCAGCCATACCACGACCATATGCTCGATGATCTTCGGCTCCATCAGGATGGCCGACGCCACGTTGGTGATCGGCGCGAAGTCGCGCAGCGGATCGAACGACAGGT
>CAZYQJ010001011.1:0-1728 GCA_964649925.1 uncultured Litorilinea sp. | reverse complement strand
CGCGCCCGCAATGGGGCCTGTTTTTGACCGGGCTGCTGGCGGGCGCGCTGATCAGCGGCGGCGCAGTACTGATCTGGGATCGCCCCGCGCCGCCACCCATGACGATCCAACTGCCGCCCACGCCTACCCCTGCGCTGCCCACCCCATCACCCACGCCCGCGCCTGTGGTGGTGGACGTGACCGGCGCGGTGGTGCAGCCGGGCGTCTATACGCTGCCCGCGGGCGCGCGCGTGGGTGATGCGCTGCAGGCCGCCGGGGGGCTGCTGCCGGAGGCCAATAGGGTCGCGGTGAATCAGGCTACCCCGCTGCATGACGGCGCGCAGGTGTTTGTGCCGCTGGTGGGGGAAGCGGCTGTCACGCCCGTTGCCGGGGTCTCTGAGGACACGCGTACAGGCTCCGTGACCCCGCCTGGGGAAGGGATCAGGTTGGTCAACGTCAACAGCGCCAGCGCCGCCGAGTTGGAAACGCTGCCAGGCATCGGCCCCAGCAAGGCCGCGGCCATCATCGCCCACCGGCCCTCTAGCTCCCTCGACGACCTGGATCGAGTCCCCGGCATCGGCCCGGCCACGCTGGAACAACTGCGTGATCGGGTCACAGTACAATAGCCGCGTTGATTCAGCCAGAATCCCGCCAGAAGATGGATCGTCTAGGATCGGGTCAACCCGCGTAGCGATGCAACTTGCGACTCGACACAGCAAGGACGGCACAACCTAATGGCAACCGATCCAGATAAGACGCCCCAGGCGAACACACCCCTTATCCCCCATGAGCCGGAGACCACCACCCAAGCCAGGATAGAAGCCGCGGCTGACCCTGCCGAGGCCGCTGCCGATGTTGTTGTGGTACAGTGCGCCAACCTGTTTCTCAACGTGCGCCGCCTGCTCTTTATGAGTTTGGGCGCATTGGCCTTGACTGCCGACGAAGCGCGCGACTTCATGGATCGCTTGAGCGAACGCAGCGAGATCCGCCCAGAAGAGGTAGACCGCTGGCTGGCGGATTTGCACCCGCCGCTTCCGGCAAAGCACAATGGCGGCGACGGGCATGTGGACGCGCTCTGGGGACGGCTGCGCGTGCCGACCCGCCGCGAGCTAGAGGCGATCAGCCGTAAGATCGACGAACTCGACCAAAAGCTGGCTGCTGTACGCACCCGGCGCACATCCAATCTGCCCCCGTCATCTGACCCCGCAACGCCGTCTGAACGTTAAACGATCAATCGGGTGATCTGTCCACTTGTATGGGGGCTGACATAGCTGCCAGCCGTTCAATCGCGCAGAGCAGGCGCGCCTAGTCGGGCCGGTAGATGACCTGATAGACTATGCCCGTCGCATAGTCGCCCACCACCAGATCCCCGTCGGGGCCGGTTGCCAGCGGCAGCGGGCGATCCAACCCCGTGATAAAGTCGGACGGTTCGCCCCGGTAGGTAATCGAACCGTCGGGCGTGGTCACGGCGCGCAGGCGGACGCGCTCCACCGTATGGCCGACCGGCGTTGGGCTAAAGACTTCCCCAAAGAGGGCCACATAGATCGTGTGGTATTCGGCGGGCCAGTCGGGGTGGTCGATGTACGCGATCCCGTCCGCGCTGGCATGAGGGGTGACTGGATAGACCGGCCCGCTGTAGGGCGCGCCTTCCGCCGCGGGGTCGTCCACCGGGCCAAACTGGTCGGGGAAGCCATAGTGCTTGCCCCAGCGGATATGGTTCACCTCGTCGGGCGCGTCGTTGAAGTCGGG
>CAZYQJ010001010.1:0-1732 GCA_964649925.1 uncultured Litorilinea sp. | reverse complement strand
CCTGGAAGGGATCGACGAAACCGTCGCCGCTCAGATCGGCCGCGAGCCGTGTACGTTCTGCATGAACTGGCTGGCCGAAGGGATTTCGCCCGACGCGGAACTCCCTGAATAACGCAAAGTAATTTCAGGTGATCGGCACTTGCTTGCCTCCATGTGTCTTACGCACAGGGAATGGAGAACAGGATGCCGGTCACCTGGCCTATGCAAGTTGCGCGGTGGGAAAACCGCACCTACGGCCCCTCTCTGCTTCTATCCCCATTTGCCATCTCTGCTTCCCGTTCCTTTGTGACGTGGGGCGCAAACGCACAGGTTATTTGCGATTTCGCCGCGCATCTGGCATTCTTTTTTTGATCACTGTTTGCACGATCCACCGGCCAATGGCGGCCAGGGATGCACACCGCGACCCCATCACCGCAAATGACTGTACCGCAAACGATGCGTTGAGACTACCTGGCATGGCCGAATCCACACCCGCAGTAGAAATGCGCTCGATCACCAAACGGTTCCCCGGCGTCTTGGCTAACGACGACGTGACTTTTTGCGCGCTGCCGGGGGAAGTGCATGCGCTGTTGGGTGAGAATGGCGCGGGCAAGTCTACCCTCATGAACATTCTGTCGGGGCTCTACCGTCCCGACAGCGGCGTGATCCTGGTCAACGGGCAGCCTGTGGAGTTGCATTCACCGCGCGATGCGATCCGCGCCGGGGTGGGCATGGTCCACCAGCACTTTATGCTCGTCCCTTCACAGACGGTGGCGGAGAACGTGATCCTGGGGCTACAGGATGTGGGCTTTGTCCTCCAGACCGACGAGATCGAGCGGCAGGTGGAGGCCATCGGCCAAAAGTTTGGCCTGCCGGTGGACCCGCGTGCCAAGGTGTGGCAGCTTTCGGTGGGCGAGCAGCAGCGCGTGGAGATCATCAAACTGCTCTATCGCGGTGCGCAGATCCTGATCCTGGACGAGCCAACCGCAGTCCTCACCCCGCAGGAGGCCGAAGCCCTGTTTCACACCCTGCGCGAGATGACCGCCGCGGGCAAGACCATTATCCTGATCAGCCATAAGTTGGACGAGGTGCTTTCGATTGCCGACCGCATCACAGTGCTGCGCAACGGCAAACACGTCGCCACTGTGGATAACGACGGCCTGACCAAACCCCAGTTGGCGAGCCTGATGGTGGGCCGCGAGGTGCTGTTCCGCGTCGACAAGCCCCCGACACAGATGGGCGAGGTGCGGCTCACACTGGATCAGGTGAACGCGCTCAACGACAAGGGTGTTCCTGCGCTGCGCCAGCTATCACTGCGCGTCCACTCAGGCGAGATCGTGGGCATTGCCGGGGTCGCGGGCAACGGGCAGCGCGAGTTGGCCGAGGTAATCTGCGGGTTGCGGCCGACCCAAGCGGGCCGCATCGACATTTCCAGCCGGACGGTCACCAACGCGCCGCCGATTGTGATGATCGAATCGGGCATTGCCTATGTGCCCGAAGATCGCAGCGCCACGGGCAGCGCACCCAACCTCTCGATTGCTGAAAACCTAGCGCTCAAGAGCTACCGCAAACGCGACGTCAGCGGACGCTTTTTCCTCAGCCGCCGCGCCATGCGCCGTCATGCCGAGGCGTTGATCCGCCGCTTTGACATCGCCACCCCGTCGCCTGAAATCCCAGCACGCCTCCTGAGCGGCGGCAACCTGCAAAAGCTGATCCTGGCGCGCGAGATCGCCCAACAGCCGCTGGTGATCGT
>CAZYQJ010001009.1:0-1733 GCA_964649925.1 uncultured Litorilinea sp. | reverse complement strand
CATGGTCGAACCGGGATGAGACGATCCCCTACGCGACCTATCGCCGCGCGTGGGCATTGCCGCACAACCCTGGTTCGGCGTATAATGGGCGCGCAACCCAATTCCATCCCCAAACGACGAGGAGCCACACCATGCGCGGTGCCGTCCTCTATGCGCCCAAAGAACCCTTGGTGATTGAAGAATTCGACCTGCCCGGCATTGCGCCGGATCAGGTGCGCGTGCGGCTGGTGGCGAGCGGGGTCTGCCATTCGGACTGGCATGTCATCAAAGGCGACTGGCCCCATATCCCCGTGCCTACTATCCTGGGGCATGAAGGCGCAGGCGTTGTCGAGGAGGTGGGCGAGAAGGTCGTAGGGGTCAGCGTGGGCGACCATGTGATCCTGTCGTGGAAACGCAACTGCGGGCTGTGCGAGATGTGCCAGCGCGGGTATCCCAACCTGTGCGACGCGCTGCCCGACGCGCGCGGGCTGCCCATCTCACGCAAGCAACCGGCCAGCATGAACAAGATGCTGGGGCTGGGCACGTTTAGCACCGAAACGATTGTGCCCGCCGAGGTCGCGATCCCGATTGACCGGGAGATCCCGTTGCAGCAGGCGGCACTGGTCGGCTGCGGGGTCATGACCGGCGTGGGCGCGGTCATCAACACGGCACAGGTGCAGCCGGGGATGTCGGTGGCGGTCTTTGGCTGCGGCGGCGTGGGGCTGAACTGCATCCAGGGCGCGGCGTTGGCCGGGGCCGAGCCGATCATTGCCGTGGACATCCACCCCGGCAAGTTGGAACGGGCGATCCAGTTCGGCGCAACGCATACAGTCAACGCCGCCGAGGTCGACCCAGTCGCCGCCATCCAGGAGATCACCGGCGGGCCGGGCGCGCATTATGCGTTTGAGGCCATCGGCATGTCGGCAGAGCCGTTTGTGCAGAGCATCCTCTGTACGCGCAAGCGCGGGGTGACGGTCTTTGTGGGCCATGCGCCCTTCAACACGCCGCTGAACCTGGATGCCCGCATCCTCATGCCTGAAAAGATGGTCATCGGTTCGATGTACGGGTCGTCGCGCCCGCGCGTCGACTTTCCGCGGCTGTTGAAGCTCTATCAGGCGGGCAAGCTGAAACTGGATGAACTGGTGACGCGCGTCTACCCGCTGGATCAGGTGAATGATGCCTTCGCCGCGCTGGCTGCGGGGGAGGTGGCGCGCAGCGTGTTGGCACTGACGTAAGAGAGATAGGACTCATGAGCGAATCACCCAAACGACGTGTGCTTGTGACCGGGATGAGCGGGCTGATCGGGTCGGCGCTGCATCGCGAGGTAGGTGACCGTTATGAGTGGGTCGCGCTCAACCGGCGGCCTGTGGCGGGCGTGCAGACGGTGCAGGCCGACATCAGCGACCTGGCGGCCATCCGTCCGGCCTTTGACGGCGTGGACACGGTGGTGCATCTCGCCGCCAATGCGAGCGTCTCTGCGCCGTGGGAAGAGATTTTACACGCCAACGTGATCGGCACCTACAATGTCTTTGAGGCGGCTCGGCAGGCGGGTGTACGCCGTGTGGTCTATGCGAGCAGCGGCGCGACCGTGTCCGCCATCCAAAAGGAGGAGCCATACCGCGCCTTGGTCGAAGGGCGCTACAGCGACATCGACGAAAGCTGGCCGATGCTGACCCACCAGTCGATGCCGCGGCCCAGCGGGCTGTATGGCGTGAGCAAGGTCTGGGGCGAGGTGCTGGCGCGCCATTTTGTAG
>CAZYQJ010001008.1:450-1733 GCA_964649925.1 uncultured Litorilinea sp. | reverse complement strand
CAGGCGGCTCGGCCAAGCAGGGCCGCGACCGGCGCTTCCAGGCGATCTTGCCCCTGCGCGGCAAGATCCTCAACATCGAAAAGACCAGCTTGGATAAGGCGTTGGCGAACAAGGAAATCCAGGCGTTGATCACCGCGCTGGGCACGAACATCGGCGAAAACTTTGACCTGTCGGGGCTGCGCTACCACCGCATCATCCTGATGACCGATGCCGACGTGGACGGCGCGCACATCCGCACGCTGCTGCTGACCTTCTTCTTCCGCTATATGCCGGAACTGGTGGAAAACGGCCATCTCTATATCGCACAGCCGCCGCTCTATCGCGTGGCAACGACGCGCATGGAAAACGGCAAACGCAAGCGCAGCAGCGACTATGTCTATGATGACAACGCGCTGATGCAGTTGCGCCAGGAACTGGGCGACGAAAACGTTCGCATCGAGCAGCGGTATAAGGGCTTGGGCGAGATGAACGACCAACAGCTTTGGGACACGACCATGAACCCGGAGCATCGCACGATCCTCCAGGTCAGCATCGAGGATGCCGCCGAAGCCGACCGCACCTTCGACATGCTGATGGGCAGCAGCGTCCCCCCGCGCCGCCGCTTCATCCAGACCCACGCCAACCAGGCCAAGTTAGATATCTAGCGGTATGCCCAGGTGACCGGCATATAGTATTCCCTTTGCGCTTCGCAAGCGGACAAGGGAGTGAAAGTGCCGGTCATCTGAACTTGCGGTTCAGAAAATCGCAGCAACCAGATCACACCGTACCATCCAGCCCGGTTCACCGGGCGTTGTTTTTTAGCCGGGCTGGTTACGGCCCAGCGGCGGTAGCGCGACATCAGGCCCGGCCATCACCCAGAGGTGACTACAGCCATGCTCCCTCTCTTCTCCGACTACCCTTCCCTTGACGCGGTGCGTGCGGCGTGCAACCGGTGTGTAGCCTGCACGTTGAGCGCGGGGCGCACCCAGGTGGTCTTTGGCGCAGGCGACCCGCATGCCCCCATCATGTTGATTGGCCACGGCCCGTCGCTGACCGACGACCAGAGCGGGCTGCCCTACTCCGGCCCCGCGGGGGACTTGCTCGACACGGCCTTGACCCAGGCCGGTCTGCACCGCGACCAGGTCTGGATCACCAATTTGCACAAGTGCATCGCCACGCGCGTCAACCCGCAGACAGGCCGGGCGGAACAGCGCCCGCCGCGGCTCGAAGAGATCAACGCCTGCGCCCCCTGGCTAGAGCAGGAAATCCTCTGGGTGCAGCCGCGCGTCCTCGTCGCCATCGGC
>CAZYQJ010001008.1:0-440 GCA_964649925.1 uncultured Litorilinea sp. | reverse complement strand
CGTCGTGCTTCGGCGCGCAGCTCCGCCAGCACTGGGACGCTGTCCCAGTCCCAGCGGTTCTCCAGTGCGGCGAGCTGGGCCGCGAACACCGGCTCGGCCGGGTACACGTGCTCGTCCATGAACTCCAGCAGGTTCTGCCGGTACTGCTCAGTCGTTTCGTCGTAGGCGCATTCCACGTCTGTTCCTCCTCGGTTGTCGAAGCAATGCCTCGTCTGGGCTCTAGTGCCCTGTACTACTGACCGCGCAGCGCGGCGAGTGGCAGACCGGCCCGCATGGCATCCCCACGATGGGCATCGTCCAGCCGACCTATCTCAAACGGCTCAACGACCACGACCGGCCTGCCGCGGTGCAGGGCTGGCGCGACCTGGTGGCGGACTTGCGCCGCGCCGCCGAGATGGCCGCGCAGAACGTCTAGCCCCCTCAATGTCCTACCCTGAATA
>CAZYQJ010001007.1:0-1738 GCA_964649925.1 uncultured Litorilinea sp. | reverse complement strand
AAGAGGCAGTCGGTGAAACCGCCGGTGCTGGCCCCCACATCTACGGCGGTGATCCCGGCGACGGGGATGGGGAAGGCATCTAGGGCGGCGGCCAATTTCTGCCCGCCGCGGCTGACATAGGGCAGGGGCGCACGCACGCGCAGCGCGGCACCCTGGGCGACCATGCGGCCTGGTTTGTCGCTCACCTGGTCATCCACCAACACATGACCCGCCATGATCAACCGGCGCGCTTGTTCCCGGCTTTCGACTAGCCCGCGCTCGACCAGCAACAGGTCAAGCCGTTGTTTGCCGCGTGGCGCTTTGGGTGAAGAAGAGGGAGCCATTAGAATTTGAGGCGTGTTCTGTCTGATCAGTTTGGACGCACTTGAGCCATTTGGTAAGATGAAAGAATGACTTCTACTTTGGATGAGAACGCTGTGCCCACGCCCACCTGGTCACGCACGCTGCGTGAACTGGTGCGGGCCATGCGCCCGGCTCAGTGGACCAAGAATGCAATTGTCTATGCAGCCCTGGTCTTTGACGGCAAGCTATTCCAGCCCGACCTCTTTTTACGTACCACGGTCATCGCCGCCTGTTTCTGTCTGGTTTCCAGCAGCGTCTATCTGCTCAACGACCTGGTAGACATTGAAAAGGACCGGCAGCACCCGCGCAAACGGCTGCGTCCTTTGGCGAGCGGCGCGCTCAGTCCGCGCCTGGCGGGCGCAGCGGCCTTTGTGCTGGGCGTGGTGGGCATCGCGGCAGCGATCTGGCTGGAGCCGTGGGCGGGTGCGGTGACCGCGGCCTATCTGCTGCAAAACCTGGCCTACAGCTTCTTCTTGAAGGACCACGTCATTGTGGACGTGATGGTGCTGTCGTTGGGTTTTTTGCTGCGCGTGGTGGCCGGGGTGGTGGTCGTCCAGGTGGAGAACTTTAGCCCGTGGCTCTATGTGTGTGTGACGCTGCTTTCGCTGTTTTTGGGGTTTGGCAAACGCCGCCATGAGATGGTGCTGCTGCAGGGCGAGGCAGCCAATCACCGCGCCAGCCTGGACCAGTACAACCTGGCGCTGCTCGACCAGTTGATCGGGCTGGTGACGACCAGCACACTGGTCTCGTACACGCTCTACACCTTTGAGGCGCAGACCGCGCTGGTGGGCGGCGGGCGCATGTTGTTGACGGTGCCGTTTGTCTTCTATTTTATCGCCCGCTATCTGTACCTGATCCATGTCCGCAAACAGGGGGGCGCGCCCGACGAACTGCTGTTGCAAGACCGCCCGCTGCTGATCAACAGCTTGTTGTGGATGGCGACGGTGGTGGCGCTGATCTATTTTCAGTAGCTCGCAAGGTGCGCGCCGCAAGCCGTTACAGCCCGCACAGCGTGACGGCCTGCCGCGGGATCGATCCCAGGTAAACAGCAACGCCCGGTGAACCGGGCTTGACAGGTCCAGGTGACCAACGCTAGGGGGTTCCTGGCCGGTCACCTGGTTATGCTATTCTTCCTGAATGAAGACCGCCCAACGTCCTTCCATGCCGTCGTCGGTGACGCCATAGAAGATGCGCACGTTGCCATTCTCGCGCAGGGCCAGGTCATAACGCACCTTGCCTGCGCGCTTCTCGGCATGGACCAGCCCGATGTCCCCACGCCATTCTACCTTGGTCGGGTTAACCGGGTTGTCCTCTTGCTGCTGGATGGCGTAGTTCCACAACGTGCGTGCGCCGCGGCGCGTCACGTTGTGGATCACATGCCCGTTGCGGAGGTCAC
>CAZYQJ010001006.1:407-1740 GCA_964649925.1 uncultured Litorilinea sp. | reverse complement strand
GTCGTCAGCCCGACACGGGCCGCGGCCAGCACCTTTTCCTTGACGCCGCCGATGGGCAGCACTTTGCCGCGCAGCGTGATTTCGCCGGTCATGCCCACGTCGGAGCGGACAGGCCGCCCGGTCAGCAGGCTGGCAAGCGCCGTCGCCATGGTAATGCCCGCGCTGGGGCCATCTTTGGGAATCGCCCCGGCAGGGATATGCAAGTGAATATCCGATTGGGTGAAGAAGTCCGGGTCAATGCTCAGCGAGGTGGCGCGGCTGCGGATATAGCTGAGCGCGGCCTGGGCGCTTTCCTTCATGACGTCGCCAAGCTGGCCGGTGAGGGTAAAGCCCTTATTGCCGGATACACGCGTCGCCTCAAAGAACATGACATCGCCGCCGGTCATGGTCCAGGCCAGGCCGGTAGCCACGCCGGGCAGTTCGGTGCGCTCGGCAATCTCCTCGCGGTGGAATCTGCGCCGCCCCAAGTAGGTCGGGACATCGGCGGCATCCACCACGGTTTTACCGTCGACTTCGCCTGCGGCAACTTTGGCCGCGATCTTGCGGCAGATCTTGCCGATCTCGCGTTCGAGGTTGCGGACGCCCGCCTCACGCGTGTAGCCCTGGACGATGGCGCGCAGCGCGGCCTCGGTGAATTCGACTTCTTCGGCCTTCAGCCCATTCTCTTTGATCTGCCGCGGGATCAGGTAGCCCTGCACGATCCGGATCTTCTCCTCCTCGGTGTAGCTGCTGAGTTGGATGATCTCCATCCGGTCTTGCAGCGGGCCGGGGATGGTATCCAGCACATTGGCGGTCGTGACGAACATGACCTGGCTGAGGTCAAACGGCACATCCAGATAATGGTCGCGGAACTCGCGGTTTTGCTCCGGGTCCAGCACTTCCAGCAGGGCGCTGCTGGGGTCGCCGCGGAAGTCGCGGCCCAGCTTGTCGACCTCGTCGAGCATAAAGACGGGGTTTTTGCTTTCGATGCGGCGCAGGCTTTGGATGATACGACCTGGCATGGAGCCGATATAGGTGCGGCGGAACCCGCGGATCTCGGCCTCGTCGCGAATGCCGCCCAGGGCTAGCCGCACAAATTTGCGGTTCATGGCGCGGGCGATGCTGAGGCCCAAACTGGTCTTGCCAACGCCGGGCGGGCCGACAAAACAAAGCACCACCCCCTCGCGCTCGCGGCGCACCTTGTCGCGCAGGTCTTCTTGAACCCCGTCGCGCTTGCGTTCGGCGCGCAGTTTACGCACAGCCAGAAATTCGAGGATGCGTTCTTTGATATCGGTCAGCCCATAGTGATCTTCGTCCAGCAGTCCCTGAATCATGAAATAACTGTCCCAATAGT
>CAZYQJ010001006.1:0-397 GCA_964649925.1 uncultured Litorilinea sp. | reverse complement strand
ACACACGGCGCGCATGGGTGATATCGAGGTTGTCATCGGTCGCTTGCTGCCAGGGAAGGCTGACCATCAGGTCGAGATAGGTCTTGATGACGCTGTATTCGGCGGCCTGGATGGGCATACGGCGCATGCGGTCGAGTTCGCGGCGCGCCTCCTTCTCGGCCTCCTCCGACATTCCGGCGGCGCTGATGCGCTCCTCCAGTTCGCGAATGTCGGCGGCCTGCTCGTCATCCTCCCCCAGTTCTTTTTGGATGGCCTTGAGCTGTTCGCGCAGGAAGAAATCACGCTGCATCCGCTCCATTTCGCCCTGGGCCTCGGATTGGATCTTGCGTCCTAACTCCAGCACTTCCACCTCTTTATGCAGCAGTTGGGTCAGGCGCAGCAACTTGTCATAGATGCT
>CAZYQJ010001005.1:0-1748 GCA_964649925.1 uncultured Litorilinea sp. | reverse complement strand
CCCCTAGCCACCGGCTGATCCTTCGTACAGTTGACACACCCTCTAGCTGCCCTCATCATAGTTATACGCTGCAAGCAGTGACGCACTCTTGGCACGTACCGTTCGGGCATGTAACACCCCTTGCAGCCGAATTCCAGACAGGAGGCTATCATGAGCAGTTCGCCAACGGTCCCCCGTTCTTACACACCCTCCACACCCCAACTCTGGCTAAACGGCCTGCTGGGCGGCATCGTCGGCGCGGCCATCAACCTTATCTTGCTCTGGCTCGCCCAGCTTTTATACCGCGGCCCGATTGAAGTTCCCATGCCGCCAGCCAACGCCATCACGCCGCTGCCCTGGTGGCAGGTTGGGATCATGACCATCGTCCCGGCGTTGATCGCCACCGCGCTTTACTGGCTGTTGCTGCGCTTTGTCCCGAACGCCAGACGTATATTTCTGATCATAGGCATCGTCGTGTTGCTTGTTTCGCTGGCTGGGCCGCTCGGCCTGCCCATCGCCTCGTCCATTAAATCGGTACTGGCGCTCATGCATGTCGTCGCCGCGGTCAGCATTCTTGGCTTCCTGACCCGGTAAGCCATCCCACAGACGCCGCGTGTGGAGGGCTTCACACTCACCCAGAAAGGAGTATCCCATGTCCGTTACAGGGGCTGCCAACAAGATCACCCAAGAGGTCACGGCTTGGCCCAACGTCACAGCCGCGTCGCATCGCTTCGGCGGAACCGAATACCGGCTGGGCCGCCGCGAGATCGGACACATTCACGGCGACAGCTTTGTAGATATCCCGTTCCCGACTGCTGTACGCAAAGAACTGGTGGAGACAGGTCAGGCGGAACCCCATCACGTACTGCCCGACTCCGGCTGGATCACCTTCTACATACGCACGCCCGACGACGTCGCGCACGCTGTCGCCTTGCTGCGCCGTTCCTTTGAAATCGCACAGGCGCAGCAGATGCGCCGACAACCTCAGCGCACCCAGCGTCCGGAGACAACCAATGTCCATGAATGAGACAAATCCTATTGCGGGCATCCACCACATCACGGCGATGGCTGGCGACCCGCAGCGCAACCTGAACTTCTATACCCAGGTGCTCGGCCAGCGGCTGGTCAAGACAACGGTCAACTTTGATGACCCGGCCACCTATCACTTCTACTTTGGGGATGCTGTTGGAACCCCCGGCACGATCCTTACCTTCTTTCCCTGGCCCCAGGCGCGCCGCGGACGTATCGGAACCGGTGAGGCAAATGCCGTAGCCTATGCAGTAGCCCGGCAGACGCTAGATGCCTGGGAAGATCGTCTCCGCGCCAGCGGCGTGACGCCCGCCGAACGCCAAACCCGCTTTGGCGATCCCGTGCTGCCCTTTCAGGACCCGGACGGTTTGCAGATCGAGTTGGTCGGCATAGACGACCCGCCACCCGTCGAGTACTGGCAGCAAGGCCCGGTTTCCGAGGAGATGGCACTGGCGGGCTTCCACAGCACGACCCTGCTGGTGGCCGAGTTGGAACCGTCCGCCGCCCTCCTGGCCGATTATTACGGGTTCGAAGAGGTGGGCGCGGAAGGCAGCCGCACACGCTTTACCGCCCGCGGCAGCGGCGCAGGCCGCACCGTCGATCTGGTGACGATGCCCAACCAAGGGCGCGGCAGTTTGGGCGCAGGGTCGATCCACCACATCGCCTATCGCGTGCCAGATGATACGGCCCAGCGCGCCTGGCAGGAGCGGCTTGTGAACACAGGGCTGAATGTGACCAAC
>CAZYQJ010001004.1:0-1763 GCA_964649925.1 uncultured Litorilinea sp. | reverse complement strand
GATTGGGTGAATCAGCCGGTGTTTGGGCCATAGCATTCTTTGAGCAATCACTGTTGGAGGGCCATATGGTTTCACTTCCAGGATTCAGCCATCCGATTCGACAACCGCAGACGGGTCAACAACACAAAGCCCATGGCTATGCCCCGTCTGCCGCCGTAAAGGCGCGACCGTTTGCGAAGCCGGGATGCGTCCCTGTCAGCGTCGTCATCTGCACACGCAACCGCGGCCGCATGATCGAGCGCTGCCTCGATTCCGTGATTGATGCCAACCCTGCCGAGATCATTGTGGTTGACGGAAATTCCACGGATGATACGGTCGCCATTGCGCGTGCCAAAGGCGTAACAGTTGTATCGGATAATGGCGCGGGCCTGGGGGCAGCACGGCAGCTAGGGGCCAGATTTTCCGCGCATGAGTATGTTGTTTTTGTGGACAGCGACATCGTAATCGAGCCGGAGACATTGCAGCAGCTATGGGATGAAGCGCGCGCCGAGGGCTATGACGCCTTGGCCGCGGAGATACGCACCTGGTCTGCCATGCCGACCTACTGGCAGCGTGCAGAACGCTGGCGTCGGCAAGTGCAGATGCCAAGAGGGGTCGCTTCTGTCTTAGGCTGCCAGGTGACGCTTGTACGCACTGACCTCCTCCTGCGTGTCGGGTTTGACCCCGTGTTCAAAGGGGCCGCCGAGGATGCCGATTTCTTCTTTCGAGCGCGCGCCGCAGGCGCGGTGATCGCCCATAGCGCCAGAGCGGTGGCCTATCATGAAGACCGGAGTTCGCTGCGCGATCTTGTCGATCAGAAGCTATGGCATGGCCGCGGGCTGGCGCGCATGATCACCCGGTATCGCCGCCAATATCTGAGACTCGCCGCTGGGCAAGTGGACACATCAATCGGCGCGGCGCATCTCAACGGGCGCTATTTACCGTACTTATTGGTAAGCTGGAGCTTTATTGCCTTAGGGGTGGCGCTAGAATTGGTTCATGTTGCATGTGACCCTGTTCTACGCAGACGCCTGGCGACAGTGCCAGCTACACAGGATCATGCAACCCTATGCTGAGAGATATTGCGCGAGCCAATGGGCTTTCTGTTGGCAGACTGATCGACCACGTACAAGTCCCCCTGTACCGGAATGCCTATGCGCTGCTGGTGAGCACTGCCGCTACATCGGCGTTTGGGCTGGTCTACTGGATGTTGGCGGCCCGCTATTACCCGCCGGAGACGGTGGGGTTGAATGCCGCCGTGATCTCGATGCTGACCTTTCTGGCCGGAGTCGCCAAACTCCCTTCGATGAACGCTGTGCTGCGTTATCTGCCGATTGCCGGGTTCAGGTCGAGGCGGCTGGTCACATGGTGCTATTTGTTTAGTATCGCATTCGCGACGGCGATTGGATGTCTCTTTCTGCTTACCGTGGATGTCTGGTCGCCCGCGCTGCATTTTCTGCGGCAGGATGTTTGGCTTGCGCTGTGGTTTTTGTTGGGGGTGGTCTTTTGGTGCATCTTTGCCCTGCAGGACAACGTCCTGACCGGGCTGCGTGAAGCGATCTATGTGCCAATCGAGAACATCCCGTATGCGGTCGTCAAGATCGGGCTGTTGATCCTGTTGGCGGCCAGCTTCACCCACTATGGCATTCTCGCTTCCTGGACATTCCCCCTGATCGTCATCTTGCTGCCGCTCAACTATCTCATTTTCGCCCGGCTGATCCCGCGGCACACGCTGGCGACGGCGGATCAGAGCTTTCCTTTCCGGTTTTCGGAGATAGCATCCT
>CAZYQJ010001003.1:0-1764 GCA_964649925.1 uncultured Litorilinea sp. | reverse complement strand
ACAGCCGGATCAATCAATGTCATGCAGAGCACTTGAGGAGGATGAGCAAGTATGAGTGAGGGGGCCAACGCAGAGGCTGGCAATCCAAGACGCGCAGAGCATTGGGTGCAATCAGGGGAGGCGGATGACCCTCCGCATAAACGCCGGGTGATGGTCGGCGCCATCGGCAAATGTGTCCACAATTTGGGCGTAGAGAACTTTGCGGACTGGATGAAAGACCGTGGGGACGGGTTCTTTCCGGTGAAACTGGGACCGGCTGTGCCAATCGAGGAGGTGATCAACAAGGTGCGGGAGGCGCGCCCGGAAATCGTGGGCGTCTCGATGCGGTTGGGCGACCTGCATGTGGACCGACTGATCAGCGAGTTCATCGAGAGCGCAACGAAGTATGGTTTGCATCCGCAGCAAAGCGGAATCCGCTATGCCTTCAGCGGTCTGCGCCCGGCGGCCAATCTTGTGCGCGCTATGACCGGTCTGCCGTTGGAGGAGGATCGCTTTAGCCGTGAGGATGAACGCCACTTCGATCTGGAGGACATCCGCGCCGAGTTTGCCGACCGGCCCCATTTCCAGCACTTTTTTGAACTGGTTGCCGACGACTACATTACGATGGCGGAACTGGAGGAGTTCGCCGCCGGGCGAGCCGAGCGTAAAGAAGCGGAGGAGGCCCTCTGGTCGGACCACCTGGTGGAGCGCATCCAGCAGGTGCGCGCACGCCAAAACCGGCCCATCATCCGCGCCCATATCGGTATCGCCGCCGAGACCATTGAGCCGACCGTGGCCGCCATCGAGAAGCTGGCCGATGCCGAGGCGTTTGAAGTGGTTTCGCTAGCCCCGGACCAGACGTCCCAGGAACTGCTGGCGAAATTCATTCGTGGCGAAGAGGACCCCTCGAAGTACCTGGCAGGGCAGGGCGGTGCGCCGATCCGCACGATAGAGGACTTGCGCCGTCTCAAGGCGGCCACCCGCCGCGGCAATTTCCCGTTGACGCGCATCTACACCGGCACGGACGAGTTGGTGGAATTGGCCAAGCTTTATGAAGAGCATTTGAACATGGCCTTTCCTGCGGTACCGATCTTTTTCTATAACCAGATCGATGGCCGCGGCCCCATCTCGATACGCGACAGCTTTGACGAACACTATGCCACGATCCGTTGGTGGGCCGAACATGGCAAGCCGCTGGAGATCAACGACCCTCACCAGTGGGGGCTGCGGTATGCATCGGACGATATGCAGGTGACGGATCATGTGCTGGTGGCTGTCATTGCCCTGAAGTTGGGTATCCGCCATTACGTGATGCAGCAGATGTTCGAACTGCCTCCGGCTATCAGCGCCCTGGACGACCTGGCGAAGATGAAGGGGGCGTATGAACTGATCGAACCGCTGACGCAGGCTTATGACTTTCATGTAATCAAGCAGACGCGCAGCGGTCTGCCCAGCTTCCCACCCAATCTGAACCAGGCGAAGGGCCATCTGGCCTTTGGCATCTATACGCAGTTGTACATGGAGCCGGACATCCTGCACGTCGTTACGCACTCCGAGGCGCACCATGAGGCCAGTGCCGACGACATCATCGAGTCGTGCGAGATCGTCAAGCAGGTTTGTTGGGACTTTGCCAAGGGCGGCGTGCCCAATATCTGGGCTGACCCGCAGTTGGCGGCGCGCAAGCTGGAGTTGCAGCGCAGCGCCATGTACAACCTGCTGCACCTAGCAATCATGGGCGGGTATGAGGGCGAATGCGCGGTTGACAACTTTGAAGAATACGCACAT
>CAZYQJ010001002.1:0-1775 GCA_964649925.1 uncultured Litorilinea sp. | reverse complement strand
GTTGCGGTAGGTGTGGCGCGTCTGGGTCCGCTCGTAGGGCCTCGCGCCGATCCGCTCGCTCGCCTCCAGGTCGATCAGCGCCTGGGCCAGCGCCTGCAGGCTCACACGCAGAAAGTCCACATCGCCAGCAACTCCGGCCTTGCGCAGTACGTCGAGGAGTGCGACTTTATCCATAGCCACCGTGTTCGGTTCCTCCTCTGCGTTGGATGGGTATCCAAACGCTAGGAACCACGCGGTGGCTTCGCTGTCAAGGTGCCCGAGAATTTACACTTGTGATTGAGGTCAAGCCGGCACATGTGTTCGAGCCGACTTGAGTTCCGGCTTCTCTCCTTTGGCCTGCAGGACTTGTTGCATCACCGCCTCCCAATCGCGCCGGCCGCGGCGCAAAGTGTTGAGCTGCCAGCGCTTGTTTCGTAGGGTCTTCAGGCGTGCATGCCGGTACGGTTCGCCGGTAAGCAACATGCGCCAGGCCACGATCAGCAGCTTCCGGGCCAGTGCCACGACGGCGCGCTTGTGGCCAATCTGCCGTCGCTTACGCTGATAGAACGCACCCAATGGACCCCGGTCAAAGCGGGCCAACGTGTTGGCGGCTTCGACCAGATACGTCCGTAGCAGGGCGTTGCCGTTCTTGCTGATGTGACCATGAAAGCACGTTTCTCCGGACTGGTGTACGGATGGGTCGAGCCCCGCATAGCGCGCCACCTGCTTGGGGCTCCGAAAGCGTCGTGCATCGCCCAATACAGCCCAGATGACTGCGGCGGTGATGGGACCGACACCGGTCAGGGTCAGCAGCACCCTGGCCTCAGGAATGCGGGCCAGGCGTTCGGTGACCTCGGCATCGAAGGCATCGCGTTCTTCCTTGGTGCGCTGCCACTGGCGCAAGGCACTGAGTACGATGACCCGGTCAGCGGCCGACATCGCCTCCAGCAGGGCGGGATCAAGATGACGGTCAAGATCCGCACCACGGGGCAGGTGCTGGTCGTAGCGCCGCAACACGGCGCGGATCTGGTTGCGTAGACGCGTCATCTGAGCCGACAGGCGCTCCCGATAGCGCAGCAGCCGCCGCAACTCCCGCACCGGCTGCGGCGGCACCCAGACGGTCGGCAGTGTACCCATCGCCAGCATCTTCGCCAGCCGGGCGGCGTCGACACGGTCCGTATGGCGCCCCGAGCCGAGCCGGCGCAGCGCCACCGGATTCGCCAGCAGGACCTCGCCCACGTGCGGCGAAAGCCGGTCGTACACCTCGAAGGCATTCCCGGTTACCTCGAGCGCCACCCGGCAATCGGGACCGACCGTCTGCAGGAACCGGTCCCAGCCCGCCCGGGTGTTGGGGAACCGGGAATGCTCTTCTTTTTGCTCGATCGGCAGCCATTCGCAAACGTGGACGTACCGGGCGTGCAGGTCGAGCCCTAGATACCGTGGCATCGCGTCCTCTCCCCTCAGGCCGTCTCGGAGCGCGGGGCGGTCGTGGTGCAGCGTGCGTGCATACACTTGTCCGGGCTCACGGGGCACGCCCCGGGCCCATGTGGGCGGTGCGCAGGAGGGGGCCGATCCAAACACCACAACGAGCTCAACGGCCCATGTAAAAACCCGGCGCACCCTCCTGCCTGCGCTCCGCTGCCGCCTCCGCCCACGGACTCGATCCCGCCTTGGCCAAGGCAGCACCGAACTCCTGGCGGCCTGGCTTGACCTCAATCATGCCAACACCACGTTCAGGGACTTAGACAAGGCAGCACGATTGGCACACTCTACTCAGCCCAGACCATAACCAAAGG
>CAZYQJ010001001.1:0-1775 GCA_964649925.1 uncultured Litorilinea sp. | reverse complement strand
TTTTATTTATGGATGAGTTGCTTGCGGCGAATAGACACAGAGCGTACAATACAGCTAGCCGGATCGGAAGAGACCTTTTTCAAATCCATCCGGCGTTATTATTCCGCACTTATACTCGAAAGGAGCAGGAATTGGTTTGGCACCAAATCGCCGGTGACAAGGGGTTTGGCTTATGCCGCCTCTCGGCCTTGACCGTGCTTGTGCTGGGGATGGTCCTGTTTAACGCATCTCCAGCAGCGGCTAATATTTCCGTAGACGATGCGGAACCTGGATATGATTTCAAATTTCGAGATTCGGAAACTTCGGAAGCCTTTGAAGACGACAAATTCTCACAGATGCCCCCCCTGCCATCCGATGGGGGCAACGTGCCATTACCCGCGCCCGTGGTGGACGACGATGTAAACCGGCGCAGCACAGCCTTCCAGCCGACGAATCTCGACATGCTCACCGAGATCGAGATGCCTGACACCGATGAACGCTGGATACGCGTTGACCTCAGCGAGCAGATGGTCATTGCCTACGAAGGACAGGAGCCGGTGCGCGGCTTCGTCGTCTCGACCGGCCTGCCGAATACGCCGACCGTGACCGGCAGGTTCCGCATGTATATGAAAGTCCGGT
Organism: uncultured Litorilinea sp.; assembly: GCA_964649925.1. Lineage (GTDB taxonomy): Bacteria > Chloroflexota > Anaerolineae > Caldilineales > Caldilineaceae > QEUY01. The sequence continues at coordinate 1,157 of CAZYQJ010001001.1, read as the reverse complement.
CACAGACCATGACCGGCGGCAGTCAGGCACTGGGAACCTATTACAATCTGGATAATGTGGAGTGGGTGCAGTATTTCTACGCCGATTATAGCTTTCATGGAACCTACTGGCACAACGACTTTGGCACGCCGCGCAGTCACGGCTGCATCAACATGACCAACGCCGATGCCAAATGGCTGTTCGACTGGGCTGGCCCCGAATGGGATGGCGAAACGACCTGGTATCGCGCCTCAAACGATAACCCCGGCACACTGGTCATCGTGCATGAGTAACTTACCCATCCCCTGGAGACCGGCGCGGCGGCCTGCCGCGCCGGGGTGACATCCACCGGCTGAATCTAATGCGCGTTCTCACCTATAACATTCACGGCTGGCTCACCGCTGATGGCGCGCCCAACTTGCAAGCCGTCGCGAACGTCATCGCCGCCACCGATGCAGACATTGTCGGTCTCAACGAGGTCTATTACCCGCGCAGCGCACCGGGCACAGCCGGGGCTGCGCTGGAGGCGTTAGCGGAAGGGCTGGGGATGCACTTTGTCTTTGGCCCCTGTGTGCGCTGGCCCGCTCAAAACGACATGCCCGCCGATGCCTACGGCAATGCGCTGCTCAGTCGCTACCCCATCCTGGCGAGCGCAGCCCATCACCTGACCCCGGTTCCGGGCAAGGAGCAGCGCGGGCTGTTGGAGGCGCGCGTCCAGATGCCGGACGGCAATCCGCTGACCGTCTACGTCACCCACCTGGACCACACCGACGAAGATGCACGGCTGATACAACTGCGCGCCCTGCGTACCTGGATGGTGCGCGACCGCAACCGGCCCCACCTGGTCATGGGCGACTTTAACGCCATCTCCCCCTGGGATTTTGCCGACCAGCCCGATGCGCTGGCCGCGCTGAGCCGTCACCCCAAGGGCAGGCACATGACCATGAGCGCCAAGGGCGGCGGCCCTCAAGTCGTGACGCAGATGGAAAAGGCGGGTTATGTTGATGCCTATACGCGCTTTGGCGAGCCAGGGGCGCAGTCCTTTATCCTCGCCACCGACCCGCCGATCCGCATTGACTATATCTTCGTGAGCGCGCCCCTGCTCCCCGCCCTGACCCACTGCATGATCTGGCAAGAACCCACAGGCCAGGAGGCGTCCGACCACCGGCCTGTATTGG
>CAZYQJ010001000.1:0-1787 GCA_964649925.1 uncultured Litorilinea sp. | reverse complement strand
ACGCGCGGGTAGACATCGGCGGGCATGACGTTGAGATCGTCCAGATGGCGCAGGTATTCTTCGGCGTAGTGATTGGCCAGCGCAATCGGGTCGTCGCCACGCTCGTTGGCGCGCCGGATGATCTTGTCGTCCACGTCGGTGAAGTTGGTGACGTATTGGACGGAGTAACCGCGGAAGAGCAGATAGCGGCGCACCATGTCAAATACGATGGCTGCCATGGCGTGCCCCACATGGGCATCGGCGTAGACCGTAGGGCCGCAGACATACATCCGAACCTTACCCTCTTCCAGGGGGACGAACTCTTCCTCGGTTCGGGTCAGGGTGTTATAGATACGCAAACCCATGAAAACTCCTCTTAACGTTGTTCAGCTTCGATTTCGGGAACGGCAAAGACCAAACGACCGGCGTTGGTCTGTAGGACTTTGGTCACCTGGACGATGACTTCTTGGTTCAGAAACTGGCGGCCATTTTCAACGACGACCATCGTTCCATCTTCGAGATAGCCCACGCCCTGGCCGATCTCTTTGCCGATCTGGATGATCTTGATGGGCATCCCTTCACCGGGCAAAAAGACCGATTTGACGGCATTGGCGAGTTCGTTGATGTTGAGTATCTTGACACCCTGCAGCCGCGCCACGCGGTTGAGGTTGTAGTCGTTGGTGATGATGGCTGCGCCCAGGTCACGCGCCAGGCTGATCAGTTTGTCGTCTACCTGCTGCGCGTCTGCGGGGTCTATATCGATGAACTCGATCTGCACATCGGGGTTTTGCTGCAGCCGGTCAAGCATCTCCAGCCCACGGCGGCCGCGGTTGCGGCGCAAGGTCTCGGACGAATCGGCGATGTATTGCAGTTCGTTGAGTACAAAGCGCGGCACAGCCAACTGACCGAGCAGAAAGCCGGTATCCGCCACGTCGGCGATGCGCCCGTCGATGATCACGCTGGTATCCAACAGCAAGGTTGGCCGTTCGGATTGGGCCGGTGCTGGCTGGATCACCGGCTGCGGGCGGATGAGGCTCATAAAGTCATCTTTGCGCAAGACCATGATGGTTGCGCCCAGATAGCCAAACAGGATGACAGCGACAAAGGGTAAGATGGTGCCAAAGGGCGCAGCCAGCCGGGAGATCGGATAAGTGAGCAGCGCGGCGATGAGCAGGCCCAGGCAAAGGCCGACCGTGCCCGCCACCAGGTCTTCCATCGGGACGTTGCGCAAGCTGTTGCGCGCTGCACGCGCCGGGGCGATCAAAATCCAGGGCGCGAGCAGATAGCCCAATAACGCACCGGCAAACATGGCTCCCCAAATAATAGGCGCAGTTCCCGATGTCAATTCATAGGTACCGACCATCGCCACGCCCAGGTAGTAGCCGACAAAGCCATACAGCAGGGCGCCCAGCACTCGGAACACAGGGCCGAGCCGCATAAAGATTACTCTCCTCACAGAGTCAGATAAGTCCTAGTCGATGATAAACAAGCATGATGAATTATCCAGGCAAAGCATCTGGCGCAACCGGAACTGTGCGAAAAGCCACTTCTCCATCATGCTGCCGGTCGCGCCCAATCGTGTACGCACTTGATCGTTACGCATGATACCCGAAAAGCGGCGCGAGGGCAATCGTTTCGCCTCTGGTGGCGCGCCTAAGTGTCGTGGATTTCGTGATAGAGTGCAAGCAAGCGGCGGGCGTTATTTTGGACGGAGAGGGTGCGGCTGTGTTGGACTGCCTGGCAACTCAGGGTCTGGCGCAGCGCGGCATCTTGGGCGAGACGCAAAAAGCGCAGGCCAAAGCTGAGGT
>CAZYQJ010000999.1:0-1789 GCA_964649925.1 uncultured Litorilinea sp. | reverse complement strand
AACACATTCCGCACCTTGGGCGGTTCGCCGGTCCCGATAAAGATCTTCTCCGGGCGGATCGCCAGGGATACCCGGGTCTGCACCGACAGAATGCTGCCCTCATGCATTACATGGGCGATCTGCCCGCTGCCCAGCCGCACATGGCTCAACTCGTCGTCGTTCTCCATCACCACGCCGTTGAGGAAATTTGTTTCGCCGATGAAGTCGGCCACAAAACGCGTGCGCGGCTCTTCATACAGGTCATAGGGCTTATCCACCTGAAGCACATCGCCTTCGTTCATCACCGCAATGCGGTCTGACATCGTGAGCGCTTCTTCCTGGTCGTGGGTCACATAGATAAACGTGATGCCCACCTCACGCTGGATGCGCTTCAGTTCTTCCTGCATGGCCTGGTGCAGTTTCAGGTCGAGCGCGCCGAGCGGCTCATCCAGCAGCAGCACTTCCGGGTTGTTGACCAGGGCACGCGCCAGGGCCACCCGCTGCTGCTGCCCGCCCGAAAGCTGGCCCGGTCTGCGCCCTCCCTGCCGTTCCAGCCGCACCAGGCGCAGCACATCGTCCACGCGCTGGTTGATCTCATCCTTCGAGACCTTACGCATCTTCAACCCAAAGGCCACATTGTCGCGCACCGTCATGTGCGGGAACAGTGCATAGCGTTGAAAGACGGTGTTCACCGGGCGGTTGTACGGGGGCCGCTCGCTGACGTCTTCGCCGTTAAGGATAATGCTCCCGCTGGTGGGCAGTTCCAATCCGGCGATCATGCGCAGCGTCGTCGTTTTGCCACAGCCGCTAGGGCCTAAAAGTGAAAAAAACTCACCATCATATATGGTGAGATTGACTCGATTTACAGCTACCAATGTCTCGCCGTTTGGCTCGACATAGTGCTTGACCAGATCACGCAGTTCAACCGCGGGCACCGATGTCGCCTGGGACATGCTCGCCGCCACCTCCTCTATCCAGACCTAAAGCAGTAGAAAAGGCACCAGCCAGAGCGATGCCAACTCGCCATTTTAAGAGCGATTCCCCCTGCTGTCAAATCGTTTGGCAAAAATCGCTCAGTAATGCGTGACCAGGGCTGCAAACTCGGCCACAGCCGCCATTGACACACATATGGACGCATTTGCAGTTGGCGAGCACCCTCACGGTTGGCAGTGACCATTGCTGACGGTATAATGGGCCAACACCGGCCAACGAGGTGCCAATAAGATGACAGAACAACAGAAGCAGGGTACGGCGCTGCCGGCCTTGAACCCGGCGCAGTTGCGTGAGATCGACCGGCTGCTCGTGGAAATCTATGGAATCGAACTGTCCCAGGTATTGGAGAACGCCGGGCGCAACCTCGCGCTGCTGGCAAAACGACTGCTGGACGACGACATTGTAGACCGGCCCATCGTCGTACTGGCGGGTCGCGGCCACAATGGCGGCGGCGGGCTGGCGGCCACACGCCACCTGCTCAATTGGGGCGCTTGGGTGCAGGTGGTCTGCGCATCCCCGCAAGAGGAGTTTCGCGGCGAGACAGCCCGCCAACTAGCCACCCTGCAAGCCATGGGCGCATCCTTTTCCTGGGCCGAAGAAGGCTGGGAACTGCCGCCTTGCGACCTGATCGTCGATGCTATCATTGGGTGTGGGCTGCATGGCGAGCCGCGGGACAAGGCGCGTGACCTGATCCAACTCGCCAACAGCAGCATGGCCCCGATCCTGAGCCTGGACGTACCCAGCGGGCTGGAAGCCGCCATCGGCCAGGTATTGACACCGCACATCCAAGCGACCGCTACCTTGACGCTGGCCCTGC
>CAZYQJ010000998.1:0-1795 GCA_964649925.1 uncultured Litorilinea sp. | reverse complement strand
CGTATCTTGGGGCGTGTCCCGCGCATCCCGGTGAACGGTGCTTATGGACGCTAACAACGCATCGGGCAGCATGACGCTGCAAGAGAAGGCCGAATTTGTCTTTGCCCAACTCAACACCTGTTTTGGCCGTCCTGATTGGACGGGCGGCGGCGACCCGGTGGACGAGTTGATTGGAACGATCCTCTCGGCCAACACCAACGACATCAACAGCGGTCGCGCCTTTACCCAACTCAAGGCAGCGTTTGGCGACGATTGGGACGCTGTCCGCCGCGCGCCGCTGGATGCCATCAAGGAGGCCATCCGTCCAGCAGGCATGTACAACCAGAAGGCCCCGCACATTGTCGAAGCGCTTACGCGCATCTATGAACGGTGCGGCGACTACACCCTCGACCATCTGGCGGAAATGGAGGTGGAGGACGCCCTGGATTTTCTGACCGCGCTCCCCGGCGTGGGGCGCAAGACCGCGGCCATTGTGCTGCTGTTCTGTTTCAATCACGCCGCGTTTCCGGTGGATACGCACATCCAGCGCATCAGCCAGCGGTTGGGGATCAGCGGGCGCAAGGACAGCCCCACCAAGATCGCCTTGATCTGGGAGAGCCTGCTGCCGCCTGAAACCTACTACCCGCTGCATCTCAATCTGATCCGGCACGGGCGCGAGATCTGCCAGGCGCGCCTGCCCAAGTGTGAGATCTGCCCATTACAAGAGGTCTGTGACTACTACAACCGCAGCGGCGCGTGGGCATCTGCCCCCATGCCGTCCTAATGCGGTTGTACTGCCAGGCGAACTGCCGCCTCCACTCCTGCTTACGCCGACATCGCGAAAGGCGGATCGACAATGAACGCAATCGCAAACCGGTTGGGCTTCTGGTCATCTGTGATGGCCGCGCTCAGCTTTTTGATCTTCACGGTCTGTTTTGTCGCCATCGCCGCGACGCAACCCCTGTTTCTCTGGACTGACCTGGCCGACTACGTGACCTACCGGCAGACCTATGGGACCCACTTTGCCACCCTTGCCCAGGTGTGTATGCTCTGTTTTGGGCCGCTCTACCTGATCATCCTGCACAGCCTCTATGAAAACACCCCGGATGAGCGCAAGATCTTTGTCCGCATTGCGATCTCGCTGGGGGTTGCGTTTGCGCTGGCAACGGGCATCCACTATTTCGTCCAGATCGGCGCGGTGCGGCTCAACCTGGCGCAAGGGCATGTCGAGGGCATTGAACACTTCTTACAGTCGAAGCCGGACTCGGCGATCTCCTCGATCAACATGTTGGGGTGGACGCTCTTTTTTGGCGGGTCGTCGATCTTTGTCGCGCCCGCCTTGGTGGGGGACCGGCGCAAGACGATTCTGCGCTGGCTCTTTCGGGCCAACGGGGTCTGCTGCCTATTGGCCGGGCTGGGCTATGTGATGAACTGGGTTGCGCTGGTCTTTGTGACCATCAACCTCGGCATGGGCGGCGCGGTCATGGCGCTGACGGTGCTGCTTGCGTTTGATTTCGCCCATCAGGATCGGGGAAAGCAGCCCCATCTGGTGATGTCCTAAGGCCGCAGTTGCGCCTGTATGCGCTTGGGCAGCCCCTTGATCACCTGGTCATAGGAGTGATCGATCATGTCGTATACTTCGTCATCGCTCAGGTCGTCGGGAACCGATCCATCCAGTTTGACCGTGTTCCAGTGGCGTTTGTTAAGGTGATAGCCGGGGATCACAGCAGGGTGGTTTTCGCGCCACAGCGTCGCCAGGAACGGGTCGCATTTGAGGCTGACGCTGAGCGGCCCGTCGTCGGGGACGAGCGCAAAC
>CAZYQJ010000997.1:0-1804 GCA_964649925.1 uncultured Litorilinea sp. | reverse complement strand
TGACCGCGAGCATCGCGGCCCTGGACCAGGCCCGCGCTGCGGTGGCGGAGACCGAGGCGGTCCGCGACGCCGCGCTGGCCGGGATCGACGCCGAGCGCACCGCGACGGAGACCGCTCGCGCCGCCCTCGCTTACCGGACTTCTTGCGGATGTCCAGTTCAATGCCTTCGGCCTGCATCGCCTTTTTGAAAGCCAGTTCCATCGGCGACAGCACCTCGACATCGTCGAAGTCGTCTTCAACCTCTTCTTCCGGCTCGTCTTCCACTTGCGCCTGTTGCTGCTGAACAGGGGCAGCCTGCACCGGCTCAGGTTCGGGGCGCAGCCCTTTAAGGCTCAAGTCCACACGACCGCGGCGGCGGCTCAACTCGATGATGCGCGCCTCAATCGTCTCCCCGACCTTCACCACATCTTCCGGCTTGGCGACATACCCCTCGCCCATCTCGCGCACATGCAACAGTGCGTCACGGCCCACGCCGATATCCACAAACGCGCCATATGGCAGAATACGGGTCACGGTTCCCTGAACCACTTCCCCTTTCTCCAGGTCGCGAATTGTCTTGGTGTTGGGGTCAATCAAGGTGAGGCTGATGCGGTTGCGTGCGCGGTCCAGTTTCTTGATCCACGCAGTGACCTCTTGCCCTTCGTTCAGCACATCGGTTACTTTGCCCACGCGCCGTACGGAAAGCTCGGAGATATGGATCAAGCCATCGCGGCCCACACCAATATCGACAAACGCGCCAAAATCGGCCACGCGCTTGACTGTCCCCGTCACCTGCTGCCCGACGCTCAAGGTGCGTACCACACGCTTGTTTCCGGCAGCGTCGACGATGACCTCCGTCCCCTCTTCCGCTTCTGCAGCCGCCTCTGGTTCGGCGCTGCTGGCCTCGGCGGAAGCAGGCGCTTCCTCAGTCTGCTCGACGGGTGCGCCCTCGGCAACCATCTCCTTTTCAGCAACAGCGTCCGCCGTTGCCTCTTCAGGATCCTCCGTCTCTGCGGTGGCCTCTACCGCAGGTGCGCCCTCAGCGACCATTTCCTCCTCAGCCACGGTCTCTTCAGGGGCCGCGTCCGCCGGGGTCTGGGCCTCAGGCGTTACAGCGCGCTCAGATTCGGTCACGTTGGAGGTCTCCGCCGTGGATTCGGTTGTGGCCGCAGCGGCCGGACCTTGCTCCTTGCCTTCCAACTTACCGGCCTGCTCTGCCAGCATCTCAACTCGGTCACTCATGGATCTATCCTCCCAAAAACCGCCGCACTGTGGAATAAAGCGCGGCCACCCTCTAAAAGTACTTAGACAGTTGAATAGTATACCTTGTCTTGACAGGGAACGGCAAAGAATTCACTGTCTTGTGAAACAGCAAGGTGGAGGCCGCGCCGCGTCAGTTGCCGCCCGCTGGCGAACCAACTATAATCCACTCCTATGATGTATGTTGCTACACGTCGCCTATGTGTGCCATGCCGCTTGTATAACACTACTATAGGGGATTACCCTTAGAATTGGAGTAGTTGTGGACACAAATTTTCAAAATCAACGCCAGGGATTGATTGCTCGACTCACTGAAATCAATGACCTGCAATCCGCTGCCGCTATCCTAGAATGGGATCAGCTTACCTACATGCCGCCGCGCGGCGCAGAGGCCCGCGGGCGACAACTAGCGACACTCCAAAGCCATGCCCACGCGCTCGCCACCGACCCAGACTTGGGCAAGCTGATCGACGCACTCGAACCAGCGGTCGCCCAATTGTCCCCCGATCATGATGATGTGGCGCTGCTTCGCATTGCGCGGCGTGACTTTGAACGCGCCACCAAA
>CAZYQJ010000996.1:0-1805 GCA_964649925.1 uncultured Litorilinea sp. | reverse complement strand
GAGCAAACTTGTCACACGGATACCCCTCCTCATCGCGGCCATTCTCATGCACGCTGCAGCGGCCGCACACGAGGCTGAGGTCGGCGGCCGCCGACCCGTTCACGGCCGGCATCCACTCTGCCGCCTCGATAAAGACAGGGTGGGTAAAGCCGATATAGCGCACGCGTTGCGCTCCCCGCCCTGCCGCCACGCCCCACGATTCCCTCACACCTGCCTCCTGCCATCCACCATTCATCCAGTGACCCCCTTGTGTATGTGGTTGCGTTGGTTCAATGATCACGTCCACTGCGGCCCTCATAGGCTCGGCACTGCCCCGGGTTGCTGCCCGTGCCGATCAGGCGTTCGAACGCTTGCAGCAGCCGTTCGAGATCCCCCAGCTGCATCAGACAGAGCGCCTGGTCCACGCGCCGCCCCTTGACGTTGAGCACGAGCACGGGCATGTGGCCTGCCGCATCCTGCTCTAGTTGTGTCAAGGGCGTCTGCAGCCAGCGGGGCAGCGGCGCCCCCCGGTAGATCGACAGCACCTGCATCTTGGGCTGGGCCGCCAGCCCCTGCGCCAGGCGTGCCTCCAGATCCTTCCAGGCGGCCATCCATTCTCCTTTCGTTCATTACGCCAGCAGCATCCCCGCTGGCCGGGTGTGAAATCGGTCGACAGTTTCCATCCCGCACGCCGGCCCTGTAGGGCCCGCAGCCTCTGGCAAAGCCGGCGTGCGGTGTGCGCAGAAGCGCTTACGGTTGGGCAGCCCAGCGCCCGTGAAACAAAACCTCAGCGACTTGCTCCAGGTCGGCATAGCGGGCATACCAGACGCCTTCGCGCTCATAAGCCAGCGCCTCAAGCTGCCCGCTAGCGTGACTGCCCAAGGCGGCGAGCGGGCTCAATCCCCGGTCGAGCGCGGCAAACGTGAGCCGAGTGCACTGTACCAACGATTCACGGCTGCGCGGCCGCTCTAGCAGCGCCCGGTAGCTCACGCCAGCCAGATCGCCGAGACCACAGGGGCCAAAGAGATCCCGGGCCGAACGCCTGGTTTCCTCGACTCCAGACCGCGGCCCCACGCTTGTCATCCCTGGCATCGGAGCGAGCAGGCGGTAGAGCGCGAATTTGGCCCCTTGTGCAGGGTCCACAACCTCAAGCAGGCCGCGCGCCACCAGCCGGTGGTTGGTATAGGACACCGTCGCCGGGCATTCGTGTGCTTGCTCGGCAAGCGCCGCGTGCGAAGCGGCGTAGGTGATCGAACGGGCGGCAATGGCCGTCTCCACATGCGCCTCCAGCACGGAGGCATCCGTGATATGATCCATCAGCCGGATGCGCGGGATAGCGGCCGCCCACGCCCGCAGATAGGTTGCCAGGCGGTTCGTGAGAGCCGTGCCGCGCGTGATGCGCACTTGGGCTGTGCTGACGTAGTAAGCTAATAGTGCGCTTGCCATGTCTGGGGTGCACACGTGATCCCACGCGAACCCCCCCGCCGCTGGATAGAGGCTCAACAACCACCCGATCTGCCCAAGGGTGCAGCGCGCTTGGACTAACTGGTCGATGAGCGCTTCTTCAGCGGCCTCGGGCGTTTCATAGCGTGCGATCTCAGCGGGGTCGCCGCACAACAGCCGCTGCGTGTGGGGCGGAAGCGTTGTGTGAAACAGACACTCGCCGAGGCTGCGGGATGCGGCCTCCAGGTCTGCCGCCTGGATGGCGGCGAACTCATCATGATAGGCGCGGTCTTCGTCGTTGCGTGGCACTTGTTGCATTAGCTGCTCCTTAAGCTGTGTACTTTTTGTTGATCCACCCAAAAAAAACTGGTCTCGGATCGGTT
>CAZYQJ010000995.1:863-1805 GCA_964649925.1 uncultured Litorilinea sp. | reverse complement strand
TGAATCGCTGCGCAAGATGTTCCTGGCGATGGTGGACGATGTGCGTGTGGTCATTATCAAGCTGGCCGACCGGCTGCACAACATGCGCACCCTGGGCACGCAGAAAAAACATAAACAAAAACGCATCGCGCGTGAGACACTCGACATCTTTGCACCGCTCGCCAATCGCCTGGGGATCTGGCAGATCAAGTGGGAGCTGGAGGATCTCAGCTTCCGCTACCTGGAACCCAACACCTATCGCGACCTGGCGCGCGCCATGCAGCAAAAGCGCGACGAACGCGAAAAGTGGGTGGTGCGCGTCAAGCGTGAACTGGAGCAGGAGCTAGCCAAGGCCGGGATTCCCGCCGAGGTGACAGGCAGGCCCAAACACATCTACAGCATCTATCGCAAGATGAAGCGCAAGGACGTGGACTTTGACCAGATCTATGACATCCACGGCTTTCGCATCATCGTCGAGACCGAGGCGATGTGCTACGCGGCGTTGGGCGTGGTTCACAGCAACTACCGGCCCATCCCCGGCGAGTTTGACGACTATATCGCCAACCCCAAAGATAACATGTACCGCAGCCTGCACACGGCGGTGCTGAGTAAACGCAGCGGGCGGCCAATGGAGATCCAGATCCGCACGCGCGAGATGCATGAGGTGGCGGAGCGGGGCATTGCCGCGCACTGGCAGTACAAAGAGCAGCGCAGCCACGACGCCCATTTTCAGGAAAAGATCGCCTGGCTGCGCCAGTTGATGGAGTGGCGGCAGGATGTCAACGACGCCACCGAGTTTGTTAACGGCATGAAGACCGACGTCTTTCATGACCGGGTCTATGTCTTTACGCCGCAGGGGGATGTCATCGACCTGCCCGCCGGGTCCACGCCGATTGACTTTGCCTATGCCATTCACACCGAGCTAGGGCATCGCTGCCGAGGGGCGAGCATCAAGGGGCGGCT
>CAZYQJ010000995.1:0-853 GCA_964649925.1 uncultured Litorilinea sp. | reverse complement strand
CTGGTCCCGCTCGACTATAAGCTGCAAAACGGCGACCAGGTCACGATTATCGCGGCCAAACGCGGCGGCCCCAGCCGTGACTGGTTGAACCCCAACCTGGAATATATCGCCACGCAGCGCGCCCGTAGCAAGATCCGGAGCTGGCTCAAGAAGCAGAACCGCGAAGAGAACATCACGCGCGGGCGGCAGATGTTGGAGAAAGAGATGAAGCGTCTCGCCATCAGCGAAAGCTTTGAGACAATGGCGAAGCTCTTCAACTATGACAAGATCGATGACTTCTTGGCGGCCATCGGCTATGGCGACATTAACTCGCAGCACCTGGCCACCCGCTGGCTGGAAGCCGAACGCCGCGAGCAGGAGCGGCGTCTGTGGGAAGAGAACCCGCTAGAGGCCGCAATCTCCCCCAGCCGCCAGACAGCCACCGGCGACGGGTTTATGGTACAGGGCATCGACGGGCTGTTGACCCATTTGGGCCGCTGCTGCAACCCAGTGCCGGGCGACCCCATCATCGGCTATGTGACGCGCGGGCGCGGGCTGACCGTCCACCGCGCCACCTGCCCCAACATCACCAACATTGTACGCAAGGGCCAGGAAAACCGCCTGGTGGACGTGCAGTGGGCGGCGCGACCGGAGGCAACCTTCCCGGTCAAGATTCAGGTCAGCGCCTATGACCGGTCAGGGCTGATGCGCGATGTCGCCGCACTGGTGGCGGACGAGCATATCAACATGATTAGCGTCGAGGCGATCACCGGGCAGAAGGACAACCTGGCGATCATCAACGCCACGCTGGAGATTCAAGACGCCGCGCAACTGACGCGCATCCTGACCAAGATCGACCGGCTGCCCAACGTCG
>CAZYQJ010000994.1:0-1812 GCA_964649925.1 uncultured Litorilinea sp. | reverse complement strand
TCACATTCACGTCGGGCGGCAGCAGCTTGACGCCGTGACGCTGGGCATCGCCCAAGATCACCTCGGGCGCGTAGAAGCCCATCGGCTGCTGGTTGAGCAACGCCGTATAGAAGGCGGCTGGATGGTAGTGCTTGAGATACAGCGTCTGATAGGCGATCAGGGCAAAGCTGGCGCTGTGGCTCTTGCAAAAGCCGTAGCCGGCAAAGCCACTGAGTTGGCTGAAGATCTGCGCCGCCGTCTCGGCATCGATGCCCTTGCCCGCCGCCCCCGCCACAAAGCGCGCCCGCAGGCTGTCCAGCTCGTCACGCGGCCGGCTGCGCGAGAGCGCCCGGCGCAGCGCATCGGCAGCCCCGGCCGCAAAGCCGCCTGCCGCCATCGCCACGCGGATCGCCTGCTCCTGAAAGAGCAGCACGCCCAACGTCTCTGCCAGCACCGGCTCAAGCACCGGGTGTACATAGCGCACCGGCTCCAGCCCCTGCCGCCGTCTGAGGTAAGGGTGCACTGCGCCGCCCTGAATGGGACCGGGACGCACGATGGCAATCGCGACGATAAGGTCGGCAAAGCACCTCGGCTTAAGCCTGGGCAGCATCTGCTGCTGGGCGCGGCTCTCGACCTGAAAGGCGCCTATGGTGTCGCCGCGCTGCAGCCGCGCATAAAGCGCCGGGTCGTCGAGCGGGATGGCGGCAAGGTCCGGCGGCGTTTGCCCACTGGCTTCAATCAGGCGGCAGGCTTCGTCGATCAGCCCCAGCGTGCGCAAGCCGAGCAGGTCGAGCTTGATCAGCCCCGCATCCTCTAAGCTATCCTTGTCCCACTGCGTCACAACACGTCCCGGCAGGGCGGCAGGCTCCAGGGGCACGATCTGGTCGAGCGGCGTGTGGGTGATGACCATGCCCCCCGAATGGATGCTGAGGTGGCGCGGGCAGCCATCCAACTGGCGCAGCACGTCGACGAGTAAGCGCAGCGGGTGGTGCGCCGGGGCAGCGGGTGGCAAGCGGCCTTCGAGCTGGTTCGCGGCCAGGGCGGGGTCGTCGTGCTCCAGCCCGTGGACTAACGGGTCAATCGTGGCGGGCGGCAACTCCAGCGCTAAGCCGATGTCACGCACGGCGCTGCGCGCCCGGTAGGTCACCACGTTGCAGGCCATGGCGGCATGAGTGCGGCCAAAGCGTTCATAGACGTAGCGCAGCACCTCCTCGCGGCGGTCGGCGGCGAGGTCGATGTCGATGTCGGGCATGGTGAAGCGGTCTTCCGCCAAGAAGCGCTCAAAGAGCAGGTCATGCGCCAAGGGGTCAATGGCGGTGATGCCGAGCAGGTAGGCCACAAGCGAGTTGGCGGCTGAGCCACGGCCCTGGTAGCGGATGCCAGCCTGGCGCGCAAAGCGGCAGAGGTCCCACACGAGCAGGAAGTAGCCCGCCAGGTGTGCCCGCTCGATCACGGCCAGTTCATGCGCCAGTTGGCTGAGCACGCGCGGGGTGAGGGTGGGATAGCGATGCGGCAGGTTGTCGTGACAGAGTTGATAGAGATAGGCGAACTCGGTTACTCCTGCCGGCGTGGGAAAAGGCGGCAGGCGGCTCTGTGCGAAATCGAGCCGCACCTGGCAGCGCTGGGCGATCTCCTGTGTTGCCTGAAGGGCGGCAGGCAGCCCGGCAAAGCGCTGCGCCATGGCCGCAGGCGCCTGCAGGTAGGCAGCGTGGTTGAGCGGCAGATGGCCACTGCGCCGCGCTTGGGTCAGTGACTGGCGGTAACGCACGGCGCAGAGCACGTCGCGCAAGCGGCCCGCCTGGGGCGTGGCGTGGTGCACGTTGTGTGTGGCGA
>CAZYQJ010000993.1:0-1812 GCA_964649925.1 uncultured Litorilinea sp. | reverse complement strand
AAGGGCTTGCTGGCAGGCTACAGCGTGAAACAGCCGGAGACAGGGTTTCCGGTCTTTGCCTTCCGGCTGCACCAGTTCATCAGCCGCGGCGATACCGTTTACGCCACGCTCGAAGCGTCCGCCATCCGCTATATCACGACCCACGCCCAGCAGTATGTCCCCCAAGACCGCAAGCGCATTTTGCTGCCGATGGCCTTCTGCCGAGAATGCGGGCAGGAGTATTATGTGGTGCAGCGCAGCCAACAGGCAGGGACGGTGATCTATGGGGCGCGCGAACTGACCGACTACACCGGTGACGAGGACAGTGAAACCGGCTACCTCTATAGCAACCCAGAAAACCCCTGGTCTGACGACCTGAATGAAATTATCTCTCGGCTGCCTGAAGATTGGCTGCTGGCCGGCGCATCCGGCCCGGTTCTCAAAAAGAGCTATCAGAAGAAGATGCCGCAGCCGCAGCACATCAACAGGCTCGGACAGGTGGATGCGAACGGCGATCTCTACTACTTCGTCAAGACGCCCTTCCCATTTTGCCTCAACTGCGGCGTCTCCTATGACGCCTATCAAAAGTCCGATTACGGTAAGCTCGCCTCGCTCTCCTCCGAAGGGCGCAGCACGGCCACCACGGTATTGAGCCTCGCCACCCTACGCGCCCTGCGCCGCGATGAAACGCTAGAACGCAAGGCACGCAAGCTGCTCAGCTTTACCGACAACCGCCAGGATGCTTCGCTCCAGGCAGGGCATTTTAATGATTTCGTCGAAATCAGTTTGTTGCGCGCCGCGCTCTATCAGGCCGTGGCCGGGGCAGGCGATGCAGGGCTGACCGACGAAGCGCTGCCGCTCAAAGTCTTTGACGCGCTGGCGTTGCCTTTCCACCTCTACGCCGTCGATCCGACCGTGTTGTTTGCGGCCAAGCAGGACACCGAACGCGCCCTACGCGAGGTGCTCGCCTATCGGGTCTATCAGGATTTGCGCCGCGGCTGGCGCGTCACATCACCCAACCTGGAGCAGTGCGGCCTGCTGCATATCGAGTACAAATCGCTCGACGACCTCTGCGCCTATGAGACGCTCTGGAAGGAACAACATCCGGCATTGGCTGATGCCGCGCCGGACACGCGCGGCCAGATTGCTAAAACGCTGCTGGACTTGTTGCGCCGCGAACTGGCCGTCAGGGTTGATTACCTGGATGCGACCTATCAGGAACAGATCCGCCAGCGCAGCAACCAGAAGTTGATCGAACCCTGGGCTATCGACGAAGGGGAAGTTCTGACTCCCTCCTCTATCGCATTTCCGCGTTCGCAAGTCAGACATGAACGCCGCGAGCATATTTATGTATCAGCGCGCGGCGGCTTTGGCCGCTATCTGCGCCGGGGCGATACCCTGCCCCACTATTCGCAGAAGTTGACTCTGGAGGAGACAACCGTCATCGTCCGCCAGCTGTTTGAGGTGTTACGCCAGGCAGGGCTTGTGGAAACGGTATTCGAGCCAAAGCCCTCTGACGGGCCTGACGCTGTGCCCGGCTATCAGGTCCCGGCCTCAGCGCTCATCTGGAAGGCGGGCGACGGGACCACACCCTTCCACGACCCGATTCGCGTGCCCCAACAGTCACGGCTGGGCCACCGTGTGAACCCCTTCTTTGTGAAATACTACCGCAGCGTCGCCGCGACGCTACACGGCTTTGAGGCACGCGAGCATACAGCGCAGGTGCAAAATGATGAGCGCCAGAAACGTGAAGAACGCTTTCGCAGCGCCGACCTGCCCCTGCTCTACTGCTCACCGACGATGGAACTGGGGGTGGACATCTCGCAACTCAAC
>CAZYQJ010000992.1:0-1816 GCA_964649925.1 uncultured Litorilinea sp. | reverse complement strand
ACATCACTGCCCGCGGCTTCACCCGCAACCAAGTCGCCGGTCATGTCCACCCCCACGATGCTATGAGCGAGGCCGAGTTTCGCCAGTTCGCCGACACCCTCAACCGCGTGGCCGAACTCACCCTCTCCCGCGGGGTACGCAGTTGTTTCCACAACCATGTGGGCAGCGTCATCGAAACGCGCGCCGAAATCGACCGGCTGTGGAACCTGATCGACCCCTCGCTGGTCTTTATGGGGCCGGATACCGGCCATCTCGCCTGGGCCGGGGTGGATGTCGTCTCCTTCTGCCGGGACTACGCCACTGCCATCAAGACCATGCACATCAAGGATATTGACCCGCAGGTCTTGGCCGAAGGGCGTGAAAAAGGTTGGGACTACCGCACCTTCGCCGACAATGGTATCTTCACCGAACTGGGCCAGGGGTTTGTGGACTTCCCTGCCATATTCCAAGTTCTGGAGAGTGCAGGGTTCGAAGGCTGGTTGATCGTCGAAACGGACTACACCCAACAGCCCACTGCGCTGCAAAGCGCCCAGATCAGCCGCGCCTATCTTGCCTCGCTTGGCTTCTGAGAACGGAGACCTAGAGCCGGGGCTGTCGCGCGCGACAGCCCCCTTTCGATTTCCATACTGAACCAACACCAAAGGAAGTGCTTATGTACCGTGTCGGGATCATCGGCTGTGGCCGTCCGCGCTTGACCGAAGGGGCAACTGGTTTTGGCATGTCACACGCCCATGCCAAGGGCTATACCGCATCACCGGATGCGACCATCGTCGCCCTGGCCGACATCAACCCGGAGAATGCCCAGGCATTCCAGGCGATTCACGGCGGAGAACGCATCTACACCGACTATCGTGAGATGCTGGCGACCGAGGAACTCGACATCGTCAGCATCAGCACATGGCCGATGCTTCACGCCGAGATGGTCATTGCCGCGGCGGAATCCGGGGTCAAGGCCATCCACTGCGAAAAACCGATGGCCCCCACCTACGGCGAGGCGGTGGCGATGGTGGCAAGCTGTGAAGCCAATGGCGTGCAACTGACCATCAACCACCAGCGGCGCTTTGGGCCGCCCTTCCGCAAGGCGAAAGAGTTGCTCAAGTCGGGCGCGATCGGTGCGCTGCAACGCCTGGAAGGAAGCTGCGCCAACCTCTTCGACTGGGGAACCCACTGGTTTGACATGTTCTTTTTCTACAACGACGAGACACCGGTGCAGTGGGTCATCGGACAGGTGGACGCGCGCGGCAGCAAGGAGGTCTTTGGCGCGCTGTGCGAAGGGCAGGGGCTGAGCCATTTCCAGTTTCAAAACGGGGTACAGGGGCTGCTGACCACCGGCTTCGGTGCGCCTGGGCTGATCAACCGGCTGGTCGGGGAGACCGGGGTTATCGAGGTGGGTCACAGCCAGGAACAGCCTGTGCGCCTCTTCAACGCCGAGAGCGGCGGCTGGCAGGCAGTCGAGATCGACGGCGGGATGCACAGCATGGACTTTGTCGGGTTAGGCGTGCTCGACCTGATCGACGCGCTCAAGACGGGCCGGGAACCGGAACTGTCAGGCCGCCGCGCCCTGCGTGCCACGGAGTTGATCTTCGCCACCTATGAATCCAGCCGCAGGCGAGGACGCATTGACCTGCCGCTGACCATCGAGGATTCACCGCTGATCAGCATGGTCGCGTCGGGCGCACTGCCCACGGCATAGCCAGCCACGACCCATTGAGAAGGGGCGGGTCAGGCCTGCAAGCCCGGCTTACATTGGCTCGATCCCTGGAAGCAGAGAACCCGCCTGGCGGCGGGTTCTCTGCAGACAAGACAGACAGTTTGG
>CAZYQJ010000991.1:0-1818 GCA_964649925.1 uncultured Litorilinea sp. | reverse complement strand
GGACCGGGCCTTTCAAGTTTGTAGAGGGCCAGCTTGACGACCAGATTGTGATGGAACGATTTGACGACTATTGGGGCGGTGCGCCGGACTTAGAGCCTTCCGGCCCGGCCTGTGTCGATCAGGTAATCTTCCGCGTGATCCCGGAGGCCAGCACCCGCGTCGCTGCACTGTTGGCGGGCGAGGTGCAGATCATCCAGGCTGTGCCGCCGGATTTGGTGGAAACGTTGGAGCAGAACTCCGAAGTCGTGATCAAGACCGCGCCTGGCACTCAGCCGAAATGGCTGGAGTTGAATGTCAACCAGCCGCCCTTTGACAACCAGGCCGTCCGCCAGGCACTCAACTATCTGGTTGACAAGGAGTTGATCATCGACGCGCTCTATGGCGGGCGCGCCGTGGCACTTGCAGGGCCGCTGTCGCCGTTCAACAACTACGCCGACCCCAGCCTGACCCCGTATCCATATGACCCTGACCAGGCGTTTGAACTGCTGGCCGAAGCGGGCATCACCGACAGCGATGGCGACGGCACGCTGGAATGGAATGGCGAACCCTGGGCCTTTGTGGTGGACAGTGTGGACGAACACCGCGCCCTTGCCGAAGCGGTGGTGGCGCAATTCCAGGAGGCAGGCATCGACGCCAGCCTGCGCCTGTGGGAATACAGCGTGATCCAGCCGCTGCTGCTCAGTGGCGAGCGCACCGCCTACCTGGATGACTGGGGCGATTCGGCCTTTGACCCGGTTGGGCACATGGAGGCGAAATGGCATGGCGTGGTGGAAGGCTCGCCGTATGGCCGCGGCAACTTCTCCGGCTACAACAACGAGCGCGTGAATGAACTCATCGTGGCCGGGGAGACGGAGACCGACGAGGCGGCGCGCCATACGATCTATGATGAGGCACAAGCCCTTATCTATGAGGAAGCGCCCGCGGTCTTTCTGATTCTGCCGGAAGAACTGGAGGCGAGTTCTGTACGCGTGCAGAATTGGGAACCGGCGTCCGACAGCCGCATCAATCTGCATGATGTGTGTTTGGAGTAATCGGTTTGTATGCATCGGGAATGGCGGGTGCAAGCCTGCCATTCCCGGCTTGGTTGATGAACTACGCTGATGGTCTGGGAGTCCACCCATGCGCCTGATCAAGATCGTTGAACGTATGTTGGCGGCTGTGCCGATCATGATTGGCGTGGCGATTGTTGTCTTTCTCTTTATGCGGCTGACTCCAGGTGATCCGGTGGACATCATGATGGGGCAAGGGGGCGCGGTCTCCGCCGGAGAAGTGGAGCGTCTGCGCCGCGAGTTCAACCTGGACAAGCCGCTGCACCAGCAACTTGGTCTCTTTCTGGCCGATCTGGCGCGCGGTGACCTGGGCGTGTCGTTCACGCAGCAGCGACCGGTGTCGCAACTCATTGGCGAGCGCTTGCCCGCCACGATTGAACTGGCATTAGGCGCGCTGCTGGTCGGGCTAGCCATTGCCTTTCCAGTAGGGATTCTGTCTGCCGTCAAACAGAATACGTGGCTTGACCGGCTGAGCATGGCGGGCGCGTTCCTGGGCATCTCCATGCCAGCCTTCTGGTTCGGCATCCTGCTCATTCTGATCTTCTCGGTGCGACTGGGGTGGCTGCCTGTGCAGGGACGGATCGACTATACCGCGGGGCTGCAGGAGGTGACCGGCTTCTATGTGTTGGACAGCATCCTGACGGGCAACAGAGCCGCGCTGGTCAGCAGCGTGAGGCACTTGCTGCTGCCGTCGCTGACACTGGGCGCGGCGGTGGCCGCGGTGGTGGCGCGCGTGCTGCGCTCCAGTTTGCTCGAGAGTTTGCGATCC
>CAZYQJ010000990.1:0-1818 GCA_964649925.1 uncultured Litorilinea sp. | reverse complement strand
GGATGACGATATCCTGGTGGTGGACAAACCCGCTGGCATGGTGGTTCATCCCGCGCCAGGTCACGCTACAGGAACGCTGGTCAACGCTGTCCTACACCACAGCCCCGACTTGGCAGGCATCGGCGGCGAGCGCCGCCCTGGCATTGTTCACCGCCTTGACAAAGATACCTCCGGCGTCATTGTCGTCGCCAAGCACGACCAGGCCTTACACTACCTTCAACGCCAATTCAAAACCCGCCAGGTCTATAAGGAGTATCTGGCACTTGTCGAAGGTCGACTTGACCCTGTGGTTGGACAGATCAATGCGGCCATTGGACGCCATCCCACCGACCGCAAACGCCAGATTGTTGTGGCCCCTGGCGCGCGCACGCGCAGCCGTGAAGCAGCCACTGACTATCAAGTAGAGGCAGTCTATACGACTCCCCTCCGCAATGACCAAGGCATGGGACACTTCTCGCTAGTACGCGCCCACCCCATCACCGGACGCACCCATCAAATCCGTGTTCATCTGGCCTGGCGCGGCCATCCCATCGTCGGCGACCCCATCTATGGCCTGCGCCGCCAACGCCTGCCCGTCCCACGGCTGTTCCTTCATGCCGCCCGGCTGGCCTTTCAATTGCCCGGCAGCAAAGAGCGGCGCGAATTCAGCGCGCCGCTCCCGCCAGACCTGCAGTATGTATTGGAACGTTTGGCGCGCGAGAGTTAACGATGCCGCAGCGAGGTCGCAGCCATCGCAGACGACCCGGCACGCGCCGTGGTGAAACGAGAAGAGGTGAAACGCGACGTGGTGGACCGCGGTTGGCGCGTGGGCTGAGCGACAGGACGCTCGCGCGTCATACGCCGGTCAGCCCGATGCACCGAAGCCGCTGCCGTGGGCGCTTCCGCAGCGGCATACACAGGAGTCGAGGCGAAGGCCATGACCAGCCCGATCCAAAGCAGACTAGCAGCACAGAGTTGAATCAAACAGCGTCGAGAACGCGTGCACCGGCAGGACATCGTTAGCAGCTTTCGTATGTGATCCAGCAAGCAAACTGGGCTGTAAAATCAGTTCAAATCTCTTATCTACCATACTCCGTCCCTGCCGCGCTCACTACAGACAAATGACCTATCTGCCCTGGAACAAACGATGTTGCCACCAGCTACCCGTTGCTTGTTCAACTTAGCCGTCCGCAGTACCATTCGACTGAGACGATTTCCGGTCGACCAAATCCCGCCAAGTGCCCATCCATGATTTAGAAAGAGAGTGACTGTATGTCGATCACCAAACAGGCGGCCCTGGACTATCACGCGCAAGGCAGGCCAGGCAAACTTAAGATCGTCGCAACCAAACCCATGGATACGCAACTTGACCTCTCCCTGGCCTATTCGCCAGGTGTAGCTCATCCAGTCCTGGAGATCGCCCAAGACCATGACCTCGCCTACGACTACACGGCTAAAGGCAACCTGGTCGCCGTGATCAGCAACGGTACCGCCATCCTGGGCCTTGGCAATCGCGGCGCACAGGCCTCTAAACCGGTCATGGAAGGCAAAGCCGTGCTCTTTAAGCGCTTTGCTGATGTCGACGTCTTTGACATTGAGGTCAACACCACCGACCCGGAAGAAATGGTGCGCCTGGTCGAACTCCTCTCCCCTACCTTTGGCGGGATCAACCTGGAGGACATCAAGGCGCCGGAATGCTTCTACATCGAACAAGAAGCGCAGCGGCGCTGTGACATCCCCGTCTTTCACGACGACCAGCACGGCACAGCCATCATCTCTGGGGCCGGGCTGCTCAATGCCCTGGAGATCGTCGACAAATCCATTGAAAACGTCCGCATC
>CAZYQJ010000989.1:0-1818 GCA_964649925.1 uncultured Litorilinea sp. | reverse complement strand
TCGCTCTCCTGGTCAAGCCGTCGAATCCATTTCACCTGGTCGCGTTCGTTCAACTGCGGTTCGGCGGTTTCGGCCAGGGACAGGTAATGGTACATGTGCAGCCGTTGCACATGGGCCAGGTCTCCCCGTTCGTGGAGTTTCTCCCAGGCAAACTGGCGGAGCAGTTCATGCACGTCATAGCGGTTGGCTGTGACGCGGCGCACCAGCGATTTATCCACCAGGATCGAGATCATGGGCAGCGTGGCATAGGCCACCTGCTCGGCGGCTTCACGGTCAAAGCCCCCGCGAAAGACCGACAGGCGGGCAAGCGTCTCCTGTTCTTCTGGCGTGAGCAGCGACCAAGAATGCTCAAAAACGGCACGGATGCTGCGGTGACGGTCTGGAGTGTTGCGTCGTGCCGCGCTCAAGAAGTCGAGGCCGCTCTCGATCTCGTCGGCGATCTCCTGGCAGGAGATCGAGCGCACCCAGGAAGCCGCCAGTTCAATCGCCAGCGGCATCCCTTCCGCCAACTGGCAGATACGCACCACCGCGCCGCGGTCGGGCGCATCCAACACAAAATCGCTGCGCGTGCGCCGGGCATGAAGCAGAAACAGCGCCGCCGCCGTGTTTTCTTCGAGTTCATCTTCCGAACCGGGGACGGGCAGCCCGCGCAGGTCGAAGACCCACTCCTCCTGTAAGTGCAGCCGCTCGCGCGAGGTCACCAGCAGTTTGAGTCTGGGGGCGCGGGCCAGCATCTGCGCCAGCATGTCGATGCCGCCCAGCAGTTGTTCCACGTTGTCCAGCACAAGCAGCATCTCGCGCGGCTGGAGTGCGTCATAGAGTTGGCTGGTCAGGGCGCTGCCCGCGCTGAGGTTTAGCCCTAGCGTTTCGGCGATGGCGGGCGCGATCAGATGGGGCGCGCTGACGCCTGCCAGCGGGACAAAGGCCACCCCGTCCGCATAGACCGGCTGGTGGCCCAGCGCAGTTTGCAGCGCCAGCCGCGTCTTGCCGATGCCCCCTGGGCCAACGATCGAGACCAGCCGCACGTCAGGCCGGTCGAGCAGTTGGGCCAACTCTGCCAATTCCGCTTCGCGGCCCACAAAAGGGGTCGCCGCCACTGGTAGACGAGCACGCGGGGGCGTGGCGGGTATCGTTTGGGCCGCGCTGCGCGGTTCGGCGGCAGGCAGCGGAGCGGGCGGCACTTGGGTGGCCGCTTGCGCCAGCGCCTGGCGATAGGCGGCTTGGGTGGCCTGGCTTGGCTCCACGTCCAGTTCACGCGCCAGCGCGGCCACGCAGTTTTCATAGGCGCGCTGGACACCGGCGCGGTCGCCCAACAGGGCATACAGGTGCATCAGTGCGACATGGGCGGTTTCGTCGAGGATGTCCTGCTGGAGGATGCGCTGCGTCACACGCAGGGCCGCGCGCAGATCGCCCATCTCTTTGAGCAGTTGCGCCCAGGTGGAGAGCGCGCCCAGGTAACGCGTACGCAGGTCTTCGCGCAGCGGCATCAGCCAGTCATCATAGTTGCCCGGCAGCAGGTCGCCGCCATAGAGGGATGCAGCCGCCTCCAGATAGCGGCGGGTCTGCGCACGGTCGCCGGATTGCTGCGCTGCGTCAGCTGCATCCAGGGCCTGGGTAAAGCGGGCGACGTCGAGGGTATAGGGGCTGTCGCCGCGCCACTGAAGCGTGGAGGTGTCGGCGTTGATGAACTGGTTGGCATCGGGCAGGGCCTGGCGCAGTTGAAAGAGCAGATTGCGCAGGTTGCTGCGCGCTTGCGCCTCCGGCGAATCCGGCCAGAGCAGGTCGGCCAGCTGGCGGCGCGAAATCGGCGCATCGCGA
>CAZYQJ010000988.1:0-1824 GCA_964649925.1 uncultured Litorilinea sp. | reverse complement strand
CCGTGGGCGTCGGCCAGCCCAGCCTCCTGGTCAGCGCCATCACCGTGGGCGGCACGGCGGCCTGAGGCGGCTCAGCGGAAGGCGCAACTGGACTTTGTGCCTCCTGGTGAGCAGAGAACGATCCAACAATGAGATCTGCGCCATTTCCTACGCGGCAGCACACCCTTCTGCCATCTCCTTTGCACTGCGTGCATTTCCCGCCACCAGAGCCGATCCTCAGATTGGATTTGCGAATCCATCCGAACAGTGCTGCAAATTCAACTTACACAAGAAACAATTAAGTAATTATACTAATTGATCGCGGATAATTCGTGACACAAACTACACCGTAACGTGGTCTGCACACACATCAGCGCACGGAACGCAAAGACAATTTGCTGCGCTTGCCAGTAAGTTTCGGCCAGACCAATTGCTTAACCCGATAGCGAACCAGAAAGCCGAGGAAACTATGAAAGTGAAGCGGACCATACTATTCTCTGCATCAGTTGTGATCATATCGACATTTACAGCTTGTGAGTCAACCATCACCGAATCCCCGAGTATATCCGTAGACGGGGAGCAGTACAGAGTTAGAACTGTGGAAGAATCAGACTACTTGGGAAATATTGGTGTAATACCTGAATCGTGGGAAGAGGTTTTTATACCTGGAATGGGCTGGGTTGACTGCCATGGGGACTGTGGTCGGATGGTTACGCAAGAATTAAGCGAAAGCTCACAGCCGACGACACGCACACCCACGTTTGAACCATCGCAAACACAGGGCGGCGGGCACTAGGCCCCGGACGCATAACCAGTAGTTGACCATGGCAACAACCTGGAGGGCGGCGAGGAAGTTGGTGGGCAGCCGGTTGTACCGCGTGGCAACCGGAAGAAAGTCCTTGAGCCTGTTGAACATCCGCTCAATGGCATTCCGGATTCGGTACAGATAGGGCGAGAAACAACCTTTCCAGCGGCGGTTGACCTTGGGCGGAATGTTGGGTGCTGCTCTCTTGGCGTCGATCTTGCAGCGCACGGCGTTGGTGTCGTAGCCCCTGTCGCTATGCACCAGATCGGCGTTCGTTACCTAGTCCAGCAGTTGCTCCGCAGCCGTGCAATCTGCAACCCGCCCACCGGTCAGGAGGAAGGCAACGGGGCGACAGGCGGTGTCGGCCCACCTGGTGGAGGACGGCAAGACCGGTCCCGCGGTCAAGGGCGCCACCCTGATCGGCAACGGCCCCGACGTGCTGACCAAGGTCACCGGCATCGGCAACGACATGGCGCTCGATCCCGGCATTAGCACCTGCGGCAAGGACGGCCAGGGCGTCCCCGTGGGCGTCGGCCAGCCCAGCCTCCTGGTCAGCGCCATCACCGTGGGCGGCACCGCAGCCTAATCGGCGGCGGCGCCGCTACTCCACGGGTTTCAGGCGGCGCTGCTCCTCTTCCTCCAGGGCTTGCAGGTCTTGCTCGATTGCGTTGCGGGAGCGGGTGAAGCGCGCGAGCAGATCGTAGAGGACGGGGACCACAAAGAAGGTCAAGTGGGTCGCAAACAGCAGCCCGCCGATGACCACCGCGCCGATGGACGCTCGGCTTTCCGCGCCCGCCCCGCGCGCCAGCACCAGAGGCAGCGCGCCGAAAACCGTCGAAATCGCCGTCATCAGGATCGGGCGAAAGCGCAGCACCGCCCCCTCGACGATCGCCTCGCGCACCGTCCTTCCCTCGTCGCGCAGTTGATTGGCGAACTCGACGATCAGGATACCGTTCTTGGTCAGCAGCCCGATCAGCAGGATCATCCCGATCTGGCTGTAGATGTTGAGGGAAATGCCGCTGATCAAAAGCGCTGCCAGG
>CAZYQJ010000987.1:0-1832 GCA_964649925.1 uncultured Litorilinea sp. | reverse complement strand
TAGAAATACCAGTACTGCACCACGATCCAACCGGCCTCGCGCACCACGCGGCCATGATAGCGGTACTCTTCGCGGCGATCCATCATCTGGGCGTAGGCCAGGGCCGCCGCAGCCGCGGTATCTCCGGGCACGCGCCCGCGCAGCAAAAGCGCAATGTTGAACAGCGCATCCACAAAGCGCGAGACATAGCCGACGCGCGCCAACCGTCCTGTGCCTGGACGGAACTCGTCCTGAAGCGGCAGCGCCTCGTCACGCCGCCGCGTCCTATATGCGGCCAGTTCGGTCGAGTCGAGCGGGTCGATGAACTTGAGGAAGTAGATGGCGTCAGGTCGCTCCAACTCCACCTGGCCTAGGCTCTCCAGCGAAAGGCCGTTGGCGTCTACCAAACAGACGGGGTCCTCGCCAGCCCGTTGATACCAAAGGCTGGATCGCTGCACATAGCGTTCAGCGTCGATGGGGTAAAACTGCTCCCCACGCGTAAAGCGCAGCACCGGCTCGAACCGGCGCAGCAGCGCCAGTTCCAGATCAACCGGGACGCTCTCGACGCTCGAAAATGTGACTTTGGTAGGCGAGTCTAACATCGTTTGTGTTTAGGTAGAGCACGATGATGATGCAAGTCAGCATCAACAGATAGATAAAGCTCTCCCGGCGGTTAGCGATATAGCTTGAGAGACAGAAGATCAGCAGAATCCCCTGGACGATCATGGCGCGCAGCCAGGCCCCACCGCCGCCCAGCCACATCCCTACCGCCGAAACCAGTTCAAACACCCCCAGCGGTCCCAGCAGGAGGACCAGCAGCAGGCCGTCCAACGCCGCGCTCGACAGCACTGGATCGGCAACCTCCAACTGCCAGTTGATACGGTTGAGAACCACGGCAGAGATACCAAACAGCAGCATGGCCTGGACCACCAACAGCAGCGCGATCACGCGCGAGGTCCAACGCCGTGACCTTGCCTCGGCAGGTATCTCGGTAGCGGGTCGCAACGGGTCGTCCATTGTTTACGCTTGAGCAGCCAGGGTACGGCGCATCTGGTCCAGGTGGGCCTCTCCGTGCCCGGCGTAATATTCCAACAGCCCGATCACCGAGATTTCGCCGGATTCCGGATGCATACCCTTGCGCGCCCACTGTTCTTCGCTCAGGCTCTCAAACAGCCGCACCCAGCGCGCGTGCAGCCCGCGCAGCAGTTGGATCGAGTCGGCCACGTCCGCCGAATCAGCGTCCGGCAGCACAGCCCACTTGTCTTGATCATAAGGGCGGATGGTGGGGTACTCCTCGGTCAGCAACAGTTTGACGCGTGAAAAGCTGTTCATATGCGAATCCGCCAAATGATGCACATTCTGGGCCACACTCCACTCCCCTGCCAGGAAATGTCCCTGCAGTTGTTCCGGCGTCAACCCCTCCACTAGGGCGGCAACCTGGTCGGGCAGGGCTGCGATCTTATCGATCAGCACACGGCGCGCAGCAGCGTCCAGCATCTTTACTTCCTCCTTACGATCCGAGTGTCTTAGATGTTTCGCAAGTCAACACAAATTTGACCCCTTCCGCGGCCAATTCGTCCACCAGCCGGTCCAGCAGGTCGCCCGTCACCACCTGTTCGGGTGTGATCGCCCCACGGCGGCTGATTGCCCCTTCCCCCACCATACGCGCCACCATCGCGCCCATAAAGGCAGTCACGCGCGCCATCGAGGTCAAGCGCGTGCGCTCGTCGTAGCGGTCCACCATCTCAACACAATAGCGGCCTGGATACCCCCCTTTCTCGCCCACAGCCTCCACGCGGAAGGTGGTGAGATCGCGGTCGTGTTCCTGCATCCGCACCTGGTCATACAGCACC
>CAZYQJ010000986.1:0-1840 GCA_964649925.1 uncultured Litorilinea sp. | reverse complement strand
CTTTTGCTCCTGAAGCAGTTGCGCCGCCCGCTGCGCCACCGTGACCTCATGTTCCAACTGCCGGATCTGCGCGCGCAGTTGGCGCTCGACCACGCTCGGCTCGGCGATCCCCTGCGCCCGCCGCACTGCCGCCAGCAGCGTCTCTTTCCACGCCGCCCCTGCGTCCCACTGATCGCCCGGCGACGGGTGATCCGTCAATTCACGCAGCCCCTTGATATCCGCCAACACCAGCTGTGGATGGCGTTCCAACAGCCATTCCAGCAATTTCCCGCCCGCTGTGATCTGCTCAGAGGTGGGCGCTTCGTCCGTCAAATCCCCTGCAAATGCCACATGAATGGCGTTTGCCAGATACGGCTCCTGAAAGTCCGCCACTTGATCAAGCGGCTGCGTCTGGTAGACATCCCCCTGTGCGTCGACCACAAAGTCGAACAACAGCCCCGGCCACTGCGTACGATGCATCGCAGCCAGTTCGGGCAGCGGCACAGACGGCTCCGCGCCTGTATGGTGGATCACCACATACCGCACATCCTCGGCGCGGCGGGCACGGTAGCGTTCCGGATCACGCGGCAGCCGGTCAATCCAACGGTAGATCCGGATTCCTCCCGCATGTTCGGCACTCTGCTGCGTGTCTAGCTGTTGGGCGATCTCCGCCATCTCGGCCTGCAAACGCAGATACGCGACATCCAGCCGGACACGCTCATCTTCCGCCACCTTCAGCCGGTTGGCGAGTTCACGATTTTTGGCGCGCGCCTCCTCCAGCGCAGCATGGAGTTCTTTGAGCCTATTGGTGTCCTCGACCCCACTGAAAGCCGCCAGATGCAGCCGTACCTGACGGCTCAGGATCTGTTTCCACGCGGGCCCCTTGTAAAACGTCTCGCCCGGACTCTCGGTCCTCGTCAGTTCGCCCAGCCCGACAATGCCATCGGCAGTCAGCCCCAGGTTTTGCGCCAGCCAGGCGCACAGCCGTCCAGTCGCATCCAACTGCGCCAGCGGCGGCACTTGCACACTGAAATTGCCCGTCAGACAGATATTCACACCCTGTTCCGACCAGCGTTGGTCAGGCTGTGCCACATCTTCCAGGTTGCTGACCTTGTAGACCTGCCCGGCCCCGTCTACTACAAACTGGTAGACGATGCCTGGATAGCCGTGCCGCACATGTGTCTCGGCGATGCGCTCCAAACTGACGCGCGGGTTTGCACCGGTGTGGCTGATCACAATGTGCTTGATCTGGTTGAGGCCGCGCCGCGCATAGGGCGTTCCAGCCCGCGGCAGCGTCATACTCAGGTCGGCAAAGAGCGGCACAGGCAGCGCGATATCCGATGAGCCATCCTCCTTCGGTTCAGGTCGCGGCGCTTCCACGGTCAGCCAGCGCGTCAAAACCGGCGACCCCTGCACCTTAAATGACCCTACCTCGTGCCCCAACAGGTCGACTTCGAGCGTATAGTTGCCCGGCTGGTCAGGCAGCGCAATTCGTACATGCACCGTCACCGTCTCGCCGGGCGCGACCACTTGATCCAGCGGCGTTCGCACATCCTTCTCATCGCCCAACGCCAACACGCGCCGGTTGCGATAGTAGCGATACGCCACCTCCACAGGCAGATCCCCCTCCGGCGACCAGGTAACCGTGCCGGTGTTTTTCACCGTGATTGGAACCGTCACCACCTGCCCTGCAATCATGCGGTTGGGAAACCGGTCTTCGAGCCACTGGGCGCGATACGCGGGCAGTACGGGCGCTTTGGCCGCAGCCTTGGCCGCGGCGCGCGCCTGTGCCGCTGTCTGGATGCCTGTATCGCTGCCGCGCCAGCGGTAGTCCAGTTGCAGCACATCGCGAAAATCCTCC
>CAZYQJ010000985.1:0-1840 GCA_964649925.1 uncultured Litorilinea sp. | reverse complement strand
ACCGGGCATCGAAAACCGCACCTACGGCTATAAGCAGCTACCACACAAAAGAGAGCACTAGCAAAGGAACCACATGAGCAGGCGGGTACTTTTGACCGGCGCAGGTGGCCGGATCGGTACGGCATTTCGGGAGTATGTGGGGGATCGGTATGCGCTGCGCCTGGTAGACCGCCAGGCCGACAAGATCAGCGCTGCGGGCGCACAGGAGGTCGTCGAGGCTGACCTGTCCGACCTGGAGGTCTGCCGCCAACTGTGCGAGGGGATGGATACAGTCCTCCACCTGGCTGCAGACCCGTCGCCGCGGGCGGATTTCTACGAGTCGTTGATCGACAACAACATCAAAGCCGTCTATAACATCTTTCGCGCCGCCAAAGACCAGGGCTGCCGCCGCGTGATCTTCGCCAGTAGCATCCAGGTGATCGAAGGCTACCCGCTCGACGTGCAGGCGCGCCCCGAATCGCCGATCAAGCCGATGAACATGTATGCCGTATGCAAGGCGTTCGGCGAGGCAACCGCTCACTATTTTGCCTATGCCGAGGGGCTGTCGAGCATCGCGGTGCGGGTCGGCGGGTATGAAGGCAACCGCGTTGACTGGAGCACGCGCGATGGCCGGGCGTTGAGCGCCTTTGTCAGCAAGCGCGATTTGAGCCATTTGTTTGTACAGTGTATTGAAACTGAGGACGTGCAGTTTGCGATCCTGCAAGCGGTGTCCGACAACCGCTTTAAGCGCATGGATATCACTTCGACGCGCGCGGCCGTAGGCTATCAACCGCAGGACGATGCCTTTCAATTGTTTGGTGTCGGCATCACCGACACACCACGCTGGCAAAAAGAATACAACCGGGGAGAAGGGAGCAGCAGATGAGCAACGGCGAGACAGTTCGCTTTGCGACCATTGGGGTGAATCACGGCCACATCTATGGGCAAACCAATCTCTTGTTGAGGGCCGGGGCTGAACTGGTTTCTTTCTATGCGCCTGAGCCGGAACTCGCCGCCGAGTACAGCGGCCACTATCCTCAGGCGAAGCAGGCGCGCAGCGAGGAGGAAATCCTGGAAGACCCGTCGATCCATCTGGTGATCAGCGCGGGGATCCCTGTGGATCGCGCGCCGCTGGGTATTCGCGTCATGCGCCACGGCAAGGATTACATGAGCGATAAGCCTGGGTTCACGACGTTAGAGCAGTTGGAGGAGGCGCGGCGGGTGCAGGCCGAGACGGGCCGTATCTACTCGATTGACTACAGCGAACGCTTTGAGAACCGCGCCACGACCAAGGCGTTAGAACTGGTGCGCCAGGGGGCGATTGGCGAGGTGGTGCATACGGTGGGATTGGGGCCGCATCTGCGCCGTTTCCACACGCGCCCGCCCTGGTTCTTTGAGCGTGACAAGTTCGGCGGCATCCTCTGTGATATTGGCTCACACCAGTTTGACCAGTTTCTGTCCTTCACCGGCGCGACCCAGGCCGAGATCGTGGCCGCTCAGGTCGCCAACTACCATCATCCGCAGTATCCGGGGTTTGAGGACTTTGGCGATGTGATGGTGCGTACCGCCAACGCCAGCGGCTATATCCGGGTGGACTGGTTTACCCCGACCGGGCTAGATACCTGGGGCGACACGCGCCTGACCGTGATCGGAAGCGAGGGGTATATCGAGGTGCGCAAGAACATCGATATTGCGGGCCGTCCCGGCTCCGACCACCTGTTTTTAGTAGACAATCAAAACACGCGCTATATTGATTGCAGTGAAACGCCGCTCCCCTATGGGTCGCAGTTGGTCCATGATATCTTGAATCGCACCGAGACTGCCATGACGCAAGCGCATTGTTTCCTGGCGTCAGAACTGG
>CAZYQJ010000984.1:0-1844 GCA_964649925.1 uncultured Litorilinea sp. | reverse complement strand
TGCGCTGGTCGTGATACTGGTGTTGATCATGGACGCGATTGCTTCCAGTCACCAGTTGACACCCTTTGCGACGCTGGCCGCGGTTACCGTGCTGGTGCTATTCAACCGCTGCACTGTCCGCACCCTGCCGCTGATCCTGGGCCTGTTGGCCGCCACATGGATCATCTTTATGGCGACAGGGTATTTGCGAGGGCACTTTGAGCACATCTCCTCGCCGGTGGGGTCGCTTAGCAGCAATATCGATGCAAACCTCTCCGAGCGATTTCGCGGTAGCCCAGGCCATATCTTTATCAACTATATGCGGACGGGCATGTCCATGTTCGTTTGGGGGTTGGCCTTGCTGGGCGGGCTGCGGCGTTTGTACAACGGGCATCGCGATTGGGCCCATCTGATGGTGGCCGTAACGCCGTTTCCTCTGCTGCTGCTGCAAGCCTATGGAGGGGAACTGCTGCTGCGCATCTATCTCTTTTCCTTGCCTTTTATGGTCTTCTTTGGCGCAGCCCTCTTTTTCCCCAGCCCCGCTGTCAGCTACCGTCTGCGCTCAGCCGTGATGCTGGGCGTGGTGAGTACGGCGCTGCTGGCCGGATATCTCTTCGCTCGCTACGGCAATGAGCGGATGATGTACTTTACGACCGAGGAAGTGGCGGCGATGCGCTATCTCTATGACACCGCCGAACCGGGGTCGCAGTTTGTGGCGGCGACGAATACGGTTGCCTGGCGTTTCCAGGGGTACCAAACCTACAAATACACACATGTGCCGCGCGAATCGCGGACGCGCGACCTGGAGGCAGTGGCTGACGTGATGGCCGATGAGAAGTATCCGGTCTCCTACCTCATTCTGACGCGCAGCCAGCAAGCCGCTGGAGAGCTTTACATCGGATGGCCGCCGGGTACGTGGGAGGCGTTTGAGCAGGCGTTGCAGGATTCACCGGATTTTACACTCATCTATGCCAATGAGGACGCGTCGATCTATGTGTTGTCTACAGCATGCAGCGAGGGTGTGATTTCTGCACAGTTGTGCAGCACAGCAGAGAGGTAGGGGATAGCGATGGATACAGGCAGCTTCAGAGTGCTGTATATCGGCGGTTATGGTCGCAGTGGGAGCACCTTGCTTGTCCGGCTCTTGGGGCAGTTGCCCGGCTTTGAAGCCATTGGCGAGATGTGGAATATCTGGCAGCAGTCGTTCACCGAGAACGAGTTGTGCGGTTGTGGCCAGCCGTTCCGGGAGTGCGATTTCTGGGGCGCTGTGGTTGAGGAAGCGTTTGGCGGGTTTGATCGCGTGGATCTAGAGGAGATCAAGGCCACGCGGCGTCTACTGCAAAGCCCTCAGTACCTGGTGCTGCTTGCCTTCCCGCAGCTTCGCACCGCGGAACAGCAGGCACGGATTGACGCCTATCTGTCGGTCTTGCAACGTCTCTATGGCGCGATTCAGGCTGTGTCGGGCTGCCGGGTGATGATCGACTCCTCCAAGGGGCCGCGCTATGCCATGCTGCTCAACGAGGTTCCAGGCATTGACCTGCGCGTGGTTCACCTGACCCGGGACAGCCGGGCTGTGGTCTATGCATGGCAAAAGAAGATCGTCAAGCCCGAGGTGTACTGGAAGACAGAGTATATGGATCGCCCCAATCCGGTCAGCGCATCTCTGAACTGGACGATTACCAACCTGCTCACGCAATCGATTGGCAAGAGCAGTGGCGGATATCGTTTTGTCCGGTATGAAGACCTGATCGAATCACCCCAACGTTGGCTCTATGAAATTGTTCGGTTCGCAGGCGAGGATGGAACCGACATTTGTTTTCTTGACCCGGATGGGACGGCCAAGCTTTCGACCAATCACACCGCGG
>CAZYQJ010000983.1:0-1852 GCA_964649925.1 uncultured Litorilinea sp. | reverse complement strand
GGTGGGCGCACTCTTTGCCGACCATCCCGAACTCTGGCAGATCACCGACCACTTTGGTTACAACCACCCCGCGCTGGCAGCAGGCCAGGTCTGCTACACGCCTTGAGTCCAGTCCACCCTCTTTGATTACCAACTGAGGGTCTTTGCCCCATTGGCTAGGGCTTCGACCGCAGTCGCTGCGCCGACAATTTGCGCGCCCTTAATGAGTTGTTCCTGGGTAATGTTGCGCGGCTTGGCGCAAGCCCCACAGACCCACAGTTGCCCCCCATTTGCAACATATTGATGAACCAGGTCGTATAGAGGCGCCAATCCATCCGCCTGCAAACCATCGCTGTACCCTTGAGTCGCAACCCACACGCCCTCAATGGTGAGCAGAAGCGCGGTAGGCTGGTTAGCATTCAAGGCAAGGTTGGCAACGACAAACGCCAAAGATGCCCGTTCGACATTCTCTTTGCCACAGGTGTTGTGAACCAAGATGCGTGACATGCGATTACCTCCTTTGTGCTGGTCTCATCATGTACGGCGAATTAAGAAATGATCCCCTTGATGTGCAGCCAACTCATACCCGGCCAGTCTGCACCAGGCCGGCAGGTCGGTGGCGACACTCGGCTCCTTGGCACGGACTTCTAGCGTCTGGCCAGGCGCTAGGCGGCGCATCAAGGCAGCAACTTCGTCAAGCGGCCCTTCGCCACAGCCTTTGTCCCCGGCATCATAGAAGGCGTTTGCCTGGAAAATACTCATCGGATCTCCTTTCCGTTTGACCTGAGGTGCGTATGTATATACAAGCGTGTCTACTGCGGCACGCCACTCAGTCTCGTTCACCGGTTTGCGTGCGCGGAACGTGATGCCCAAGGTGCCAAAGTTGGCCGCGCTGGTGTGCTGCGGCGCGCCCGCGAAGACATCGGCTTGCCAGGTGATCTCAAAACCCACAAAGCCTGCAGCCACAACTGTGGCCTGTAGCTCTGCCTCCAGCAGAGCGCCGGCGATTCAGCCAGTCCACAGATCGATCCGCTGTTTGGCAGCCTCCGGCACGGCCCGCTGCACAAGGATATCTGCGATTTGCAGCCGGCCACCGGGCTTGAGCACGCGCGCCATCTCTTGCAGCGAGGCCGCCTTATCGGGCGTCAGGTTCAGCACCCCATTGGAGACCACCAGATCGGCCCACCCATCGGGGACAGGCAAGGACTCTGCATAGCCAGTGCGAAACGAAACATGGGTGAGCCGCGTTGCTTCGGCGCTGCTGCGCGCCTTTGCCAGCATGGCCGGGGTCATGTCCACCCCGATCACCCTGCCGGTTGGGCCTACCATCTTGGCGGCGATCAGGCTGTCCATGCCCGCGCCGCAGCCCACGTCCACCACCCGTTCGCCCGTCCGCGCGGCGGCGATGCCAAGCGGGTTGCCTGTGCCAGCAAACGATTCGATGGTTTGCTCCGGGATGCCTGCCAGCCATTCGTCGGGATAGCCCAGGATGTGGGCGAGCGGGCGGCCTGTGTGGAAGTGAAAGCCCCGCTGCGGGTGATCGGCGACAGCGGTGTATTCCTCTTGGATCGCGGTGCGGAGTGCCCTCAGGTCGAGGTCAAGTTGGGAAGTTGAATCGACGGTCATCGCGCCTCCTTGTTTCGCTTCCTCCAACTTTAAGACGTCGTAGGATAAAGCATAGCGAAAATCAGGCTCCTGTCTCCACTCGAAAGAATGGAAGAAGGATGGAAAACCGCCGCCGAATCGTGTAGGATAGAGCGACAAAAGAGGGTATCTATGGCATCAGCTGGGGGCAGGCGTATGCAAGGGAATGCAGGCACACCGGAACAATTGAACACACGCGAACGGGAAGTCTTGACCGGGCTGGCAGCCG
>CAZYQJ010000982.1:0-1858 GCA_964649925.1 uncultured Litorilinea sp. | reverse complement strand
CACACCGCTTGAAGCCGCTATACACCTCTACCGGCAACTGAATCTGCTGGACAAGGTCGAGGAGATACAGGTTGTACTGGCTTCGGCGGTGGGGTAGCCTCGAACCCAAAGCTGCTGGCCTGTATCGGGCCAGCAGCGATTTTTCCATCCCTGTCCTTTTGTCTGTGAGGAAACGATAGATAAGCCAGCAAAGTCAGGACATGGTGACTTTGCAAGGACTTGAGCTATGGCATGGCGACGAGGATCGGGATCAGGCCGCGACCCTCCGGTAGCGGGTGTGGCGTTTTCGGGAAAGGCGTCACTAGAGACAGATCGTGGCTACTCCAGCCGAGACTTAGCTCAAACGGAGAGCAACTAACTTGCGTAGTCGCTGTCGGTGTCATACTGCTCCACAAACTGGACCCTCTACTGCTGAAGGGCTGACGACTGCCTGCCGGACATGACACTGCTATGCAGCTTTAGCGTGAGACTTGCAGCGTACTCAGAGCGTTCCAATGGGGCCTGTACAGATTCGTGTGCAGCAGGGCTACTCGCTCCCGCTTGCGCCTTCATCGGTGCAGATGTGCAGAAACTCTGCATCGCTTAAGGGTCGGCGCAATGCTGCACCCAGGTGTTGGCTGCGGACCAGGATGCGGCTCACCGTGTCGGGGTCAGCCGACAGACCATACTCTGCCAGTTTCTGGAGCACTGCGCCGGTGTCGCTCCATTTGCCGATGACCAGTTCAGGCGTGCGCCCGATTGCCTCCGGCTCGAAGGGGAACGCGTAAGGGCGTGCACCGCCAGCTTCAAAGGCCGCAGTGGCTCCCCACTGCTCATAGCGGAAGGCCCCCGCCCCTACAATAGCCTTGAAGTAACCATTGGGGATGCCGCTGATCTCCTCGACTAACCGGCACACCTCCGGTAACAGGTCCAGGCGCAGACCTGTATCCACTCCATAAAGCACCTCCAACGCCATGACCGCGGATTCCATGGCGGCATTTCCGGCGCGATAGCCGATGCCGTTGACCGACACCTGCAGCACATCAGCGCCCCCCTCATAGCCCGCCAAGACATTGGCGACGGCCAAGCCAAAGTCATTGTGGCAGTGAACCTCCACCTCCAGATTTGTCGCCTGCTTGAGATGGCTCACCAGATAACGCATGGCCGCTGGGCGTGCCACACCCTGGCTGTCCACCACTGTCACCGCAGCCGCCCCTTCGTGTTCGGCGGCTTGGGCGGCTGTGGTGATATGCTCTAGCGTGGCGCGTGTACATTCCGGCAGAAAGAGATTGACCGTCACCCCGGCTGCGCGTGCCGCGCGCACCGATGCCAGCATCTCGTCCATGAGCGCGTCCCGGCTGCGCTTGGAGACATGCTGCTGAAAGTCCTCGCCGATGCGATACCAGACCATCACATGTCTGACACCCAGGTCCAGGGCGCGTTCCACCTTGCCCGGCTGCCACATGACCCAGAGATCCATGCCCAGGTTGCGGCTCAACAGGGCGCGCACGACCTCGGACCAGCCTGGCACGGTCAGAAAGACCTCGGTGCGCTTGATGCCAAGCCGGGCCAACGCCTCGGCAATTCGTACCTTGTCGGCTGTGGCAAAGGCCAGGTCAGCGCATTCCTCGCCGTCGCGGATGGTGAGGTCATGTAGCTGCACGGGCCGCGCAGGAATGGCAATCGCCGGGTCAAAGTTGTGGCGGCTGGCGGCCCAGGACTCGGTCAACCAAGGCTGTTGTGGGTTCCGCTGTATCATCATGTCGTCGCTTCCTTATCGGATGGCAGGCCGAGGGATAAGCCTTGCACGGATAGGTGAGTTGGGCCCACTCAGGTAGCAAAGTCAAAGGTGTTGCGTGAGAGTAAAGCCCCTTCCCGG
>CAZYQJ010000981.1:0-1865 GCA_964649925.1 uncultured Litorilinea sp. | reverse complement strand
TGCTGAGGCCATGCCCGGCATCGCCTATCTGCATGACGATGGGCGTTTCGCCATTGCTGCTGCGGCGGAACTCTATCGCGCCATTCTCGCCGATATCGAACGCAGCCGTTATGATGTCTTTTCTCGGCGCGCGCATATCGCCGGTTGGGAAAAGCTGTGCCGTCTGCCCATGATCTGGTGGCGCAGCCGCCGCAGCGCGACCAGGGCCATGCCGCCACACGCGATAAAGCGACAAACTAGGGTGTGATCAGGGGAAGCCGAACAGCTTCCCCCGCTGCTGTGGACTACTCGAAGGCGGAGATGCCTGTCAGGTCGCGACCAATGATCAGTTTCTGGATCTGGCTTGTTCCTTCGTAGAGGCTCGCCACGCGCACATCGCGCCACAGCCGTTCCGGCACGTATTCATCGGAATAGCCATAGCCACCATGCACCTGGATCGCCATGTCAGCGTTTTGCTTGGCGATCTCGGTGGCGTAGTACTTGGCAATGGAGACCGGGATCGTGCTTTTTTGGCCCTGGTTTTTCACCCATCCCGCCTGGTAGACCAATAATCGTGCCGCTTCGACGTTGACCTTCATCTGCGCCAGCATGTCCTGGATCAGTTGAAAACCGGCAATGGGCTGGTCAAAGGCAATGCGTTCCTTGGCATAGGCGACGCTGGCATCCAGCGCATGTTGCGCCGCGCCGACGCACCCGCTCGCCACGCCGTAGCGACCGTTGTCCAGCGCGCTCATGGCAATCTTAAATCCCTGGCCGACTTCGCCCAGGCGGGCGCTATCGGGCACGCGCACGTTGTCGAGAAACAGTTCGCCGGTGTCGCTGGCCTTCAACCCCAGTTTGCCCGTCATCTTGCGAGTGGAATAACCGGGTGTATCGGCGTCTACCAGAAAGGCAACCATGCCCTTGGCTTTCGACCCTGGCTGCGTCTGGGCAAAGATGATGGCAACGTCAGCCATCGTGCCGTTGCTGATCCACACCTTCTGGCCGTTCAGCACCCACTCTTGACCCTCTTGGCGCGCCGTGGTGGCGATGTTCCCCGCATCTGACCCGGCGTTTGGCTCGGTCAGGCCAAAGCAGCCGATCCATTCCCCGCTGCAGAGTTTGGGGAGATAGCGTTGTTTTTGCTCCTCACTGCCCCACTGCAGGATAGTCAGTTCCACCAGCGACATCTGCACGGAGAGCGTCGTCCGCACGCTGGAATCCGCATAGCCGACTTCCTCAAACACAATCGCTTCCGAGATATAATCCAGCCCGGCGCCGCCATATTCTTCAGGGATCGGCACACCTAAATAGCCTAGCTTGCCCATCTTGTGCAGCAACTCGCGCGGAAACGTACCTGCGAGATCCCACTCGCGCGCGTGGGGCAGGATCTCGGCGCGGGCGAATTTACGCACCGAATCCTGGATCATCTGCTGTTCTTCGCTCAAGCTAAAGTCCATGGTCAACTCCTGTTGCTGACGCGTAGTCAAAGATAGATGCCAGCCCACGGCAGGGAAAACCGGGCTAGATGACCCCAACCGCGTGTAGCTGGTCGATTTGCGCCGCGCTATAGCCCAGCCATTCCGCCAACACTGACTCTGTATGCTCCCCCAGCAGGGGAGGGGGACGGTGGATGCAGGCCGGGGTGGCGCTCAGTTTGGGAACCGGGCCGATCTGCGGAATCAACCCGGTGACAGGGTGCTGTGTCTGTTGAACCATGCCGCGTGCCTGGACTTGGGGGTCCGCCAGCGCGGCGGGAATGTCGTTGACCGGCCCGCAAGGGATGCCTGCCGCCAGCAGCGCGTCTACCCAGGCGGGGGTGCTTTTTCGCTTGAACTCTGCTTCGAGCCGCGCGATCAATTCCGTCCGGTGGGCGACTCGCGCCT
>CAZYQJ010000980.1:0-1868 GCA_964649925.1 uncultured Litorilinea sp. | reverse complement strand
AGGAACGGCTGCGCCGCCTGGGCCGCCGCTGGGCGCTGACCCTGGGCAAGTCCCCTCCCCGACGCTGTGTGCTGGCGCAGGGCGACACAACCCAGGCCCCGGCGCTGATCGCCGGGTTCAAGCCCCATCTGCTCGTCACCGATCTGCCCTATGGCATCCAGCATCAAGGGCCGCTGGCCGACTTATTGACGCGCGGCCTGCCGGTCTGGGCCGGGATGCTGCCGCCCGGCGGCGCGCTGGTGCTGGCGTGGGATGCCACCCGCTTTGAGCGGGCGGAGATGATCGGGTTGGCCGAAGGCGTCGCGCCGCTGACGGTCCTGGCACAGCCCCCCTATACGCAGCTGGCCCACCGGGTTGACCGCGTGATCAAACGCCGCGATATCCTGGTTGCGCGCCGTATCTAGACCGCATCCAATCGTAGCTTGCCGCGACAAACGTCACAACGCTTTGACAGCGACCCGGCCTTCCTCTATAATTGCACTTGCCCGTTCGCACACACAGAATTTAGCGGCTAGCTTCCCAGCCGCACAGCCCGACAACGACCGAACGTATTTCCTGGTAACGTTTTCAACCTAACGTTTTCCTTGATCTTCCTTGTAAGGTTTTCCTTGTGAGGTTTCTGGTTGCTGCCTACCACATCGCAGCACCAGTTACATAGCAGGGTTACCGCGCCGACTCCCATCGCCGCTGTCTACCCTGCACGGCTCCCTGCTTTGTACCAACTCAACGTGTTCCCACCAAGGAGGCAGTATGTCTGACAAGGAGCGAAACTTGCTCAATTCCCCGATGTCACGCCGCCGCGCGCTCAAGTTGATGGGCGGATTGGCCAGCATGGCCGCATTGTCGGCCTGTGTCGCGCCCACCGCCCCAGCGGGTGACACCGGCGCAGCGCCCGCAGCCGGAGAAGAGGCCGCCGCTCCTGCCGCGGCACCGGGCAGCATGGTTGTGGCGCACCGCCTAGAGTATTTCGCCGAAATGGAAACGCTATTTGCCAACGCGGTCAAGGATTGGGGCGCAGCCAACGGGATTGAAATCGAAACCACCACCGTCGCCGCCGAAGCCAATCAGGACTTCGTGCCCAAGCTGCTGGCCCAGGTCGCTGCCGGTGACCCGCCGAGCATGGTCTATCACATCCGCCTTGTCCAACAACTCTGGGGCCAAGACGCGCTGGAGCAGGTCACGGATGTCGTCAACCAAACCACCGAGCTTTACGGCAAGCCTGCGTACGGGCAGGAAGTCCAAGGCTTGATCGACGGCGAGTGGTTCGGCGTCCCCTATATGATGCACGGCAGCGCCCAGTTTGCGCGCAGAGATACGCTCGAAGAAATTGGGCTTGACCCGCTGGCCGACCTGGTCACCTGGGACGACCGCCGCGCGGCGGCGCTCGCCATGTCCAACCCCGAAGAGGAGTTCTATGGCTGGGGCATGACGGTCAACAGCGGCGGCGACGCCACCGGCTTCATCGAGGGGGTGATCCAGTCCTATGGCGGCCATTACACCAACGAGGATCTCACCGAAGTCACCTTCAACAGCCCCGAAACAGTGGATGCCGTCACCTGGATCACGGAGATCTTCACCAGTGAAGAGTTTGCCCCGATGATCCCGCCGGGCATCCTGAGTTGGACCGACTCCAGCAACAACGAGGCCTTCCTGGCCGGGACCATTGGCCTCACCACCAATGCGGCCAGCGTCTACG
This sequence comes from uncultured Litorilinea sp., assembly GCA_964649925.1. GTDB lineage: Bacteria > Chloroflexota > Anaerolineae > Caldilineales > Caldilineaceae > QEUY01. The sequence goes on along the minus strand of CAZYQJ010000980.1, from coordinate 172 downwards.
CCCAGGCCAAGGCCGACGGCAACCCCGTCTTTGAAAACACCGTGGCGCTGGAGACCGTCATCGGCCCGATCGGCCGTAAGCTCGAATCGGGCGGCGGCGGCCAGATGTTGATCCCGCGCGGCGCTCCCCACCAGGAAGAGGCCAAGCAGTTGATGCTGCACATGGACACCCC
>CAZYQJ010000979.1:0-1871 GCA_964649925.1 uncultured Litorilinea sp. | reverse complement strand
GCGCGCATCCTGGCGGCGCGGCCCACCAACCCCGGCATTGCCGCCGACCCGCGGCTGCCCGCCGACACACGCTTGTGGGCTGCCCTGCAAAGCGTCAGCGGCGGCACTTGGGGCGGTTGCGTCTATGATGTAGACCGTATTCTCGAACTCCTGGAGGCCGGACAAGCCGCGCTCGCCGCTGCCCCGGCCCGCGCTGAGCGCACCAGGCTCGCCGCCGAGAAGCGAGAGGGATGATACCCTCGGAAGCCGAAGTGCATCCGGGATTGTGGACTGGTCGGCAACAGGGAACGAGGGGTGACAACCGAAAAAGACAAGATGCTGCGTGGCGAACTCTACGATGCCTCCGACCCGCAGCTTGTGCAGGAACGGCTGGCCGCGCGCCGGCTTCTCAAGGCGCTCAACGACAGCCATCCAGACGATCTGGATCGGCGGCGGGCGCTTCTGGCCGATCTGTTGGGCGCGATGGGCAAAGGGACGCACATCGAACCACCCTTCTACTGCGACTATGGCTACAACATCCTGCTCGGCGACCGCGTCTTTTTCAACTTCAACTGCATCATCCTTGACTGCAACCTTGTGCGTATTGGCGACAACACGCAGTTGGGACCGGCAGTGCAGATCTATGCCGCCACCCACCTGCTGCAGGCAGTAGAGCGGATTAAGGGGCCGGAACTAGGTTACCCGGTCACGATTGGGCGCAATGCCTGGATCGGCGGCGGTGCGATCATCGGGCCGGGGGTGACGATTGGCGACAACACCACCATCGGCATGGGCAGTGTCGTCGTCAAAGACATCCCGGCCAACGTCTTTGCCGCGGGCAACCCTTGCCGCGTGATCCGCGATCTTCCATAGGGTCGCAGGACGTCGTTGCCTGGTCGTCACAGTGAATTGAGCGGTCACCGGGTAGCCGCTGCACGTCTAGCACGGCCCGCCCTAACAATGACTATACGCAGGTATTCCTAGAAAGCATTCCTATGCCTTTGATGCAACCCCACCACCTGACCGACCTGGTGGCGCGAATCTTTGCAGCCGTGGGCGCACCGCAGGACATCGCCCAGATCGTGGCCGAATCACTGGTCTCCAGCGACCTGGTGGGCCATGAATCGCACGGCGTGGTGCGCGTGCGCCAGTACCTGGATGCCATCCGCCGCGGCGACCTTGCCCCTGCGGCCCGCCCGCAGATCGCGCACAGCGACCGCGGCGTGGTCACCGTGGACGCACAGCGCAGTTTCGGCCAGGTGGCTGCGCGCTTTACCGTCGAACAGGGCATCGCACGGGCGCGCCAACATGGCCTGGCCGCTGCCGGGCTGATCAACTGCGGCCATGTCGGGCGGCTGGGCGAGTGGGTGCAACTGGCCGCCGAACAGGAGACCCTGGCGCTCGCCTTCTGCAACGGCGGCGGCGTCCGGGGAGCCGTGACCCCTTTCGGGGGCGCGGCGCGGCTGCTAGGGACCAACCCAATTGCCGCGGGGATTCCTGTGGCTGACCGCCCGCCGGTTGTGCTGGACTTCGCCACCAGCGCCGTCGCCGAAGGCAAGGTGCGCGTGGCGCGCAACCGCGGCAAATCCATCCCCGAAGGCTGGATCCTTGACAGCCAGGGAATGCCCAGCACCGACCCCAACGCCCTCTATGCCGATGGCATGTTGCTGCCCGCCGCCGGGCACAAGGGCTATGCGCTCTCGCTCCTGGTCGAATTCTTGGGCGGCATCCTGACCGGCAACGGCTGCCCGGCGTTGGGCAATGTACGGCCCGGCAACGGCGTCCTCTTCCTGGTGCTGGATGTGGCTGCGTTCCGTCCCCTGGCCGACTACCTGGCCGATGGGGCGCGCCTGGCCGCCGCCGTCAAAGCAGTGCCCCCTGCGCCTGGCTTC
>CAZYQJ010000978.1:0-1872 GCA_964649925.1 uncultured Litorilinea sp. | reverse complement strand
TATGCCTGGATGGCAGGCCAGCGCGCCGAACGGCTGGCGGCCTGGCGCGCGGCGGCCACGTTCTTCCGCCAGGCGGAAACACACATCGACCCGGCGCAGCGGCCCGCGCTGCTGACATCGCTGGGCCGCGCCCTGTTCCAGGCCGGGGAATTGAGCCAGGCGACCGATATGCTGCGCGCCGCCCTCGACCTGCCCGGCACGCGCCAGGATGCCCGCCTGCTGCATGTCGTGGCGCAAACCCTGGGCGAGGTGCTGCTGCTCCAGGCCCGCTATGGTGAAGTGGCCGACCTGGCGCGCAGCCTGATCGACCACCCGCTGCCCGTGATTCGCTTTGTCGCTGAATTTGTGTGGGGGGCCGCGCTGTCGCTGGAAGGGCAGGATTTAGCCGCCGCTACCCAACATCTTCACAACGCCGAAGCCCATCTGCGCAGCCATCCGGACGACGCGCCCGCCGCGCTGCTGGCGCAGATTGAATTTGAGCTAGGCAACCTGGACGCCCGCCAGGGCCGTTTGCATGCGGCGATTGCTCGCTATCGCGAGGCACTTGACCTGACCCACGACCCGCAGGACGATATGGCGCTACGCAGCCACATCCTGGCCTATAACAACCTGGCCTATCACCTGCACTTGCTGGGCGACCCCACGGCAGAGGAGTATATCCGCAGCGGCTTGCGGCTGGCGCAGGAACGGGGTATGTTGACGCTGCTGCCCTCTCTACTCTCCACCGCCGGTGAACTCGCCCTGGCGCGAGGTGAACTGGCAACCGCCGAAGCCAACTTTACACAAGGGCTGGCGCATGCCCAACGACTGGCCCAGCCGGAGCGTATCGCCGGGCTGACGGCTAATCTGGGGTTGGTAGCGCGCCAGCGCGGGCTGAACGAGTTGGCGGTGCAGCGTCTTCGCAGCGCGCTGCAACAGGCCGAAGCGACCTCCAGCACTTTTCTCGCCGCACAAATTCACCTGTGGCTGGCCCCACTGCTCCCCGCAGACCAGGCACAGACGCACCTGGCCGCTGCCAAAACCCTCATCACCCGCCACCATTATGATGGTCTTGCCGCAGACCTTGCCAAATTAGCTCCCTCCTGCTGACTCCGATGTTGACGCCCATGTTGACGCCCGCGCTGACAGTGGGTTGACGCCTGCGCGGTATGGTATGGCTTGTGGTTCGCAATCAACAAGCAGATCAACCAAGCGTTATCGAACAGATCGATTTGATAAGGAGGAACAGCGATGACTTGGCAGTTAGATACGGCCCATACCGAAATCCAGTTCAGGGTTCGCCATATGATGGTGAGTTGGGTGCGCGGTTCGTTCGAGAAGTTCAGCGCCAACCTGAATCTGGACGAGAACAACCCGGAAAACAGCAGCGTCGAGGTCACCATTGACGCGGCCAGCATCAACACCCGCCAGGCGGATCGCGACGCGCACCTGCGTTCGCCCGACTTTTTGGATGCGGAAAAGTATCCGCACCTCATCTTCCGCAGCAAGCGGGTGGAACGCACCGGTGAAAATACCGCCAAGTTGATTGGCGACCTGACCATTCGCGACGTGACCCGTGAAGTCTCGCTGGATGTCACCTACGAAGGCCAGGCCCCCAGCCCGCTCGGCCCCTTTGTCACGGCTGGTTTCAGCCTCGAAGGCAAGTTCAACCGCAAGGATTGGGGCTTGAACTGGAATGCCGCCATCGAAACCGGCGGTGTGGTGGTGGGCGATGAGGTTCATGTCTCGGTCGAGGCGGAGGTCATGAGACCCGTGGAGCAGGCGTCCGCGCAGACCGCCTAACCGTTTTTCTCAGCCGAATCAAGCAGCCGTCCGGTCGCTTGTGTTGCCGGGCGGCTGTTTTTGTTTCTGATACATGGCGCGCCCGCGCCT
>CAZYQJ010000977.1:0-1878 GCA_964649925.1 uncultured Litorilinea sp. | reverse complement strand
CGTTGTCGCTGACAAAGGTGGTGGTGCCGCGCACGGTGTTGACCGTGGCCTGGGTATCTTCGATGATCGGGCGGATCTCGGTCTGCACGATCTTGACCAGCCGCCAGATTTGCCAGATCAACACGCCGAGCAGCACGCCAATGATGATGCTCTGTACGGCGATGATGATGATGGCGATGTCGCGCATGGTGGCAGTGACCACGTATCTCTCCTTTTAAGGCGGGGAATAGGGGGTAGTGAGATAGGGAGTAGGGAGTGGAACACGAACGTTTCTGATCTGCCTCTATTCCCTACTGCCTGCTCCCTACCCCCTTCTCTTAATCGCTACTGACTACCTGTTCCCGTATGACGGCTGCCCGCCAGTTCGTGTGCGCCGACCAGGGCCAGCCAGGCGAAGATCGAGGCTTCGATCACATGCACCTGGCCAATGCGCGGCAGTGGAATCTGGAGCAGCATCCCCAACAACTGGCCGACCGCAAAGCCCCCGGCGGCTGCTATCCAATAGACCAGCAGATCACGCAGGGATCGCCCTCCCCACAGGTGAAGCAGGCTGGCATAGCCTGTACACAACAGCGCGCTGATCAGTAGCGCCGGGGGTACGAGGTCCCACATCAAGCGATGATCCCGCCGCCGAGGCAGAGGTCGCCGTCATAGAACACCGCACCCTGGCCGGGCGTGATGCCGCGCAGCGGTTCGGCAAAGTGGACGCGCACGCTGCCATCCGGCTGTGGGTAGAGCGTGCAGGCCGCGGGCGTGGCGCGATAGCGAATCTTGCATTCGGCCTGCGTCCCCGCAGCCACGGGCGCGCCAAGCGTCCAGTTGACATCGCGCGCCAGCAGGGTATCGCGCCCCAGTTCTTCGGCTGTGCCGACGATCAGCGCGTTGCGCGTGCTGTCCAATTCCAGCACGAAGAGCGGCTCGGTTGTGCCGCTGATGCCCAGCCCCTTGCGCTGGCCGATGGTATAGTTGGGCAGCCCGTGATGATCCCCCCACTTACGTCCCTGGCGATCCAGGATGGGGCCGGGCTGCATGGCCTGCGCTGCCCAGTCCTGTAGAAAGCGGCGGTAATCGTCGTCGGCGATAAAGCAAAGGTCCATCGAATCGTGCTTGCTGGCTGTGGGCAGCCCGCGCTCGGCGGCCATGCGCCGGACTTCGCGCTTGGGGTAGTCGCCAATGGGCAGCAGCACGTCACGCAATTCGGCCTGGCCCATCACGCTGAGTACATAGCTCTGGTCTTTGGCTTCATCACGCGCCTTGAGCAGATGAACCGTGCCGTCAGGCTGGCGCTGCAAGCGTGCATAGTGGCCTGTGGCGAGATAGTCCGCCCCCAGCCGCCGCGCATAGTTGAGCAGATAGTCAAAACGGATGTGACGGTTGCACGCCAGGCAGGGGTTGGGGGTTTGGCCCGCGCTGTACCCGGCGATGAAGAAATCCACCACCTTCGTCTTAAACGGTTGTTCCACGTTGATCAGGTAAAACGGGATGCCCAACTCGTCTGCCACACGGCGCGCGTCGTGAACGCTCTCCAGGCTGCAGCATTTGTTGGTAGACCCTTCCCCCGGCTTTGTTTCGGCCCAGAGGCGCATCATCACGCCGATGCAGTTGTACCCTTGTTCGACCAGCAGCGCCGCGGCCAATGAGCTATCCACGCCGCCGCTCATGGCGACGACGACCGTTGTCTCTTGCGGCGACTTGTCTGGCTTTGTTCGAATCTTCATAGGGGCTATTGTACACGATTTGCAGCGCTTGATGCCATATTCTGCTGTACGAAGTCACCGTTCACGACTTGGATGGCCCGCCCGCCTGCATTACAATGGGTCCTTCTGTCCACCGGGGTGCTGTCCCCATACCCTCACAGGAATGCGGCGATGCATGTGA